>JAIBAJ010000053.1 GCA_019695265.1 Bacteroidia bacterium
CTATACCTCCGGTGTTCGCATCTAAACTTAATCCCGCTGTAGAAGAATAGGTGCCACCACTTGCCCCGCTTAACGTTGGGTTTTGTGATACACTCGTTCCGGTACAGAATGGCGTTGAATAACTTATACTTGCTGTGGGAGCAGCATTAACTGTTACTGATGCTGTAGCTGTTACTGCGCCGCATCCATTGGATGCCGGTATAGTATAAGTTACTGTATAGGTTCCAGGGGTACTCGTAGATGGCTCAATATCTCCTGTGTTTGCATCTATTGTTAGGCCCGCTGTTGAACTATAGGTTCCTCCAGGGGTGCCATTAAACGTAACACTTGCTGTTCCTCCATTTGTACATAATGCTGATGGATAGGCGATGCTTGCTGTAGGACTCTGATTAATTGTTACAGATGCTGTTGCTGTAATAGATGAACATCCATTCGAAGCCGGCACTGAATATGTTACTGTATAAGTAGCCGGAGTACTTGCTGATGGTAAAATTGCCCCTGTATTTGCATCCAAACTTAATCCCGCTGTAGAGGAATACGTTCCTCCTGTAGTTCCAGTCAATGAGGGCAACTGAGAAGATGTAGTTCCTGTGCAAAATGGATCTAAATAACTGATACCGGCTATAGGGGCAGAATTAATCGTCACTGAAGTATTTGCGACAACAGCCCCACATCCATTAGATGCCGGAACAGTATAGGTA
Source organism: Bacteroidia bacterium (assembly GCA_019695265.1). NCBI lineage: Bacteria > Pseudomonadati > Bacteroidota > Bacteroidia > Bacteroidia bacterium. The sequence goes on from JAIBAJ010000053.1 coordinate 702, forward strand.
ATAGTATAGGTGCCGGGAACAGAAGTGGAAGGATCAATATCCCCACTATTCAAGTCAATTGTTAAATCTGAAACCGGACTAAATGCTCCTCCTGTAGTTCCTGTAATCGTAACACTTCCTACTGAACCATTGGTACAGAATGGACTACCAGAATATACTATCGATGCTGTCGGTTGTGCTGTAATCGTTACACTGGTATTCGCTGTTATGGATGAACATCCTCCAGACGCCGGTACAGTGTAGGTAATTGAATAGGTTCCTGCTGTGCTAGTTGATGGTACAATGCCTCCGGTGTTCACATCCAAACTTAATCCGGCTGTTGAAGAATATGTTCCTCCACTTGCTCCGGTTAACGTTGGATTTTGCGATACGCTAGTTCCGGTACAGAATGGCGTTGAATAACTTATACTTGCTGTGGGAGCAGCATTAACTGTTACTGATGCTGTAGCTGTTACTGCGCCGCATCCATTGGATGCCGGTATAGTATAAGTTACTGTATAGGTTCCAGGGGTACTCGTAGATGGTGTGATATCTCCAGTAGTAGCATTTATCGTTAATCCTGCACTTGAACTGTAGGTTCCTCCGCTGGTGCCTGTTAAAGCTACACTTCCTACTGAACCATTCGTACAGAATGGACTACCAGAATATACTATCGATGCTGTCGGTTGGTCAGTTATATTTACGGTTGCAGTTGCACTTACTGAAGAACATCCATTTGATGCGGGAACACTGTATGTTACAGTATATGATCCTGCTGTACTGGTGGATGGTAAAATTGCCCCGGTATTTATATCCAAACTTAATCCGGCTGTTGAGGAATATGTTCCGCCAGTGGCTCCGGTTAAAGTTGGATTTTGGGCAGTGGTTACACTCGTACAAAATGGCTCACTGTACGAAATGTTTGCGCTAAGTGAGTTTGTAATTGTAACCGACGTTGTTGTACTAATTCCAGAACATCCTGCACTTGCAGCAATCGTATAAGTAACTATGTAGGTACCTGCTGTGCTGGTTGATGGGTCTATATCTCCGGTATTCGCATCTATTGTTAATCCTGCTGTTGAGCTGTATGTTCCTCCACTTGTTCCTGTCAAGGTTACACTGCCTACAGATCCATTGGTACAGAATGGACTACCTGTATAAACTATCGATGCTGTCGGTTGGTCAGTTATATTTACTGTTGCGGTTGCAGTTACTGAAGAGCAACCATTTGATGCGGGAACGCTGTATGTTATAGTATATGATCCTGCTGTACTGCTGGATGGTAAAATTGCCCCGGTATTTATATCCAAACTTAATCCGGCTGTTGAGGAATATGTTCCGCCAGTGGCTCCGGTTAGAGTTGGATTTTGGGCAGTGGTTACACTCGTACAAAATGGCTCACTGTACGAAATGTTTGCGCTAAGTGAGTTTGTAATTGTAACCGACGTTGTTGTACTAATTCCAGAACATCCTGCACTTGCAGCAATCGTATAAGTAACTATGTAGGTACCTGCTGTGCTGGTTGATGGGTCTATATCTCCGGTATTCGCATCTATTGTTAATCCTGCTGTTGAGCTGTATGTTCCTCCACTTGTTCCTGTCAAGGTTACACTGCCTACAGATCCATTGGTACAGAATGGACTACCTGTATAAACTATCGATGCTGTCGGTTGGTCAGTTATATTTACTGTTGCGGTTGCAGTTACTGAAGAGCAACCATTTGATGCGGGAACGCTGTATGTTACAGTATATGATCCTGCTGTACTGCTGGATGGTAAAATTGCTCCAGTATTTATATCCAAACTTAATCCGGCTGTTGAGGAATATGTTCCACCAGTGGCTCCGGTTAGAGTTGGATTTTGGGCGGTGGTTACACTCGTACAAAATGGCTCACTATACGAAATGTTTGCGCTAAGTGAGTTTGTAATTGTAACCGACGTTGTTGTACTAATTCCAGAACATCCGGCACCTGCAGCAATCGTATAAGTAACTATGTAGGTACCTGCTGTGCTGGTTGATGGGTCTATATCTCCGGTATTCGCATCTATTGTTAATCCTGTTGTTGAGCTGTATGTTCCTCCACTTGTTCCTGTCAAGGTTACACTGCCTACAGATCCATTGGTACAGAATGGACTACCAGTATAAACTATCGATGCTGTCGGTTGGTCAGTTATATTTACGGTTGCAGTTGCACTTACTGAAGAACATCCATTTGATGCGGGAACGCTGTATGTTACAGTATATGATCCTGCTGTACTGCTGGATGGTAAAATTGCTCCGGTATTTATATCCAAACTTAATCCGGCTGTTGAGGAATATGTTCCGCCAGTGGCTCCGGTTAAAGTTGGATTTTGGGTGGTGGTTACACTTGTACAGAAGGGCTCACTGTATGAAATTGAAGCTGTGGGAGCAGAATTTACAACAATGGTCGTTGTCGCTGTAACAGGTGCACAACCAGGGCTAGTGAAAGAATAAGTAATTGTGTGAGTTCCTACACCAGCGATGGAAGGATCAAAAGTATTAGCAACTACACCAGTTCCACTATAAGTTCCTCCAACCGGACTACCACCTGACAACGCAAATGGCAATGCATCACTACAAGTTGAACTCAAAGGCGATAATGTAACAACTGGAGCAGCACTTACATTGGTTTGTTGAGCATTTGAATTAGAACAACCATTACCATCTGTGTATGAATATGTTATAGTATATGGTCCACCTATTCCTGCAATATTTGGAAAGAAGGAACTACCAGAAACTCCAATACCTGAAAAAGTTCCACCAGTAGGGTTACCGCTAAGACTTACAGCCCCACTGTTTTCACAATAGTCTGAACCAATTGTAAATGTAACGTTTGGAAGGTCATTAATGGTAACAACAAATGAATTCGAATTGGAACATCCGTTTCCATCTGTATAGACATAGGTTATGGTATGGTTTCCAACTCCACCAACAATAGGATCAAATAAATTTCCTGTAAGAGCTCCTGCAATAGGCGAACTACTATAATTTCCACCTGTTGGGAAACCAGAAAAGAGAATTGAACCTGCATCAATACAAAATGCTTCATCTGCCGCAGTAACATCTACTGTTGGAAGAGCATTAACTATGGCGGTTTGAGTGCTGGTACTTTGGCATCCATTTCCATCCACATAAGAATAGGTAATTGGATGCGACCCTACACCGGCAACAGAAGCGGTAAAATCATTGGAAGATATACCATTACCAGAAAATACACCACCGGAAGGATTACCTACTAATGTGGTTGGAGTTGAATTATCTTGGCAATAACTACTAGCCAAACCAGAGAAACTAACAACTTGAATTCCAATAATAGTTGCATTTTGAGTTATTGAATTCGAACAAGAATTTGCATCAGTGTAAGAATATGTAATTGTATTGACACCTACTGTTGCATTTGCAGGAATAAAATCAGTTCCAGAAATTCCATTTCCAGAAAAAGTACCGCCCAATGGTGATCCAATTAAAGCTACAGGGCTAGTTTGACTTGCACAATAAGGTCCTGCCAAACCTGTGAAACTTACCACAGGCAAATCAAACACGGAAGTATTTTGGCTGATGGAATTGGTACAGCCATTGCCATCAGTATAAGTATAGGTTATCGGATATGGTCCACCAACTCCGGCAGTTATTGGTTCAAAATTTGAACCAGAAATCCCTACTCCTGAAAAGGCACCTCCTGCTGGGAACCCGGATATGGCATCCGTTGGTGAAGAAATACAATAGCCGGCATCCAAACCAATTATAGTTAAACTAGGAAGTGGATTAACAGTAATTGTTGCTCCACCATTAGTTAGTCCTGTTGTTCTAGAACAAGAGTTTGCGTCTGTAATTGCAGTTAAGGTGTATGTGGTATTTGACAATGGATTCACCGGAATAGTATGTCCATTAGTAACACCTGTTAAATTAAAAGTGGAAGTACCATCTGAATAGGTGATATCAAAAGGGCCTGTTCCTGAGGTGAAAGTAACTGTAAGGTTTGCTGATTGTCCAGAACAAATAGCCTGAGTGCCAGAAATAACGCCTTGAGGAAGAGGATTTACTGTAACAGTGACAGGTGTATTTGTTACTGCATTGTTTGTACAGAATGCATCTGTTATTGAAACAATACTAAAGGATGTTGTTGTTGAAGGAGAAACTGAAATAGTGGATCCATCTGAAAGACCCGTAAGGTTAAAATTAGAGGACCCATTTGTATAAACAATATTAAATGGGCCGGTTCCAGAAGTTGCATTAAAAACTAAATTTGTTATATCTCCATTACAAATGGTAGCAGCTCCAGTCAAATTACCTTGAGGTTTTGGATTAACTGAAACAGTTGCCGCACCTGCAAATGCAGTTGTTCTTACACAAGTTGAAGCATCTGTAATAGAAACCAAGGTATAGGAAGTAGTACCAACCGGAGAAACTGAAAAGGTATGACCACTATTTATTCCATTCAAAGAAACAGAACCAGGATCATATACTATATCAAAAGGCCCTGTACCTGAAGTTGCCACAAAGGTAATATTAGTACTACCCCCTTCACAAATTGTTGTTGTGCCATTGAGTTGACCATTTGGTAAAGGAGTTACAGTAACAGTGGTTGATCCGGCTGTTGAGCTACAACCATTGGAACTTCCGGTTACCGAATAAGTCACTGTTCCTGAACCACTAATTGTTTGTGCAATGGAGGTAGCAGAAACATTGGTTTGGTTAGATTGTCCTGAGGTGGTACCAGTGTTTACTGTTGACCAGCTCCATAAGGTTCCTCCGATATTGGAGGTCAAAGAAATGTCTGTATTGGAACCACTACAAATAGAAGGATCATTATTGGTAATTGATACAACCGGATATGGATTAACTACAATTGTTACTGTGGCTGATGCAACGACACAAGCGTTTCCGAATGTTCCAATATTTACAGTATAAGTTCCCGTTGCTGTTGGGGTACCACTAATGATAAAATTTGAGCCACTGAGATTACCGGTTACACCAGCAGGTAAAGCTCCCCCACTTATAAAGGCAACACTAGCTCCGCCTCCAATGGAATAAATAACACTTGTAATAGGGGAATTAACACACACATTTTGATTGTCCGTACCTGTAGCAGAACTTAAGGTTAATGAATGATTTGGAAGCACAGTAATGGTGCCAGTTGAGGTTAAGTTTCCACATCCTCCCGACAATGTTACTGTATATGGAAAAGTACCACTTACAGAAGGGATTCCACTTATGGTAACTGTATTAGAAGCAAATACACCGTTTACACCGGTTGGCAAACCTGTAACACTTGCACCTGTAGCTCCTGTTGTATTGTATGTAATGTTTGCAATCGGATTATTTATACAAAGCGATTGACTGGTTGTAGAAGGTGCAGAACTTAAGGTTATTGTATTGCTTGGAGTTACTGATATGTTACCTGTAATAGTCGTTGTACCGCAACCACCTGTCAAAGTACCAACATAGGTATAATTTCCTTGGATAGTTGGTGAACCTGATATAGTAATAATATTTCCTGCAAAATTTCCTGAAACCCCGCCAGGTAAGCCTGTGAAAGAAACTCCCGTTGCCCCGGTTGTGGAGTAAACGATATTGGTAATTGGACTATTTGCGCAAACAGTTTGATTCGTAGTTCCGGCTGCAGAAGTTAAGGTTGCTGTATTGTTTGGACTAACAGTAATTGTTCCGGAACTTGTAACGGTACCACATCCACCAGTTAAAGTAACAGTGTATGGAAAGGATCCAGAAACTGTTGGAGTTCCGCTTATAATTACTGAATTCCCACTGAAATTTCCCGTTACACCGGATGGTAAGCCGCTAAATGTTGCTCCTGTTGCCCCAGTTGTGGAATAAACAATTGTTGTTAACGGTGTGTTTATACATAAGGTCGGAGTAGTGCTTCCGGAAGAAAGGTTAATGGTATTTACGGGAGAAACATTAATTGATCCGGTGGCTGTAATGGTTCCACAACCACCAGTTAGTGTTACTGTATAATTGTTATTACCTGTTATTGTTGGCGAACCTGATATGGTAACTGTATTACTCGAAAAGGAACCATTTACCCCTGTAGGCAAACCAGAATAACTTGCACCAGTTGCCCCGGTGGTAGAATAGGTTATTTGTGTAATTGGAGAGTTTACACAGGCTGTTTGATTATCTGAACCTGATGATGATGTTAGGGTTACCGTATTATTAGGTGTAACTGTTATCGTTCCCGTTGCAGTAATGGCTCCACAACCACCTGTTAACGTGACGGTATAGGTAAATGGACTTCCGGCTGTAGTTAACGGGGTTCCACTTATTGTAATGGTTCCACCACTATAAACACCATTTACTCCGGGTGGTAAATTTGAAAAGTTAGCTCCGGTAGCTCCGGTGGTTGAATAGGTAATATTGGATATGGGCGTATTAACACACCTGGTTTGCAAATTAGAATTGACACCGGAGGTCAGGGTTATGGTATTATTTGGAGTAACATTAAAGGTAACATCACTGGTACAAACACCAAGAGTAGCTCTCACCGTAACACTACCTGTATAGGATCCTGCATTGTAGTCATTACTTGTGATTGTACCTCCACCTGACACAATTGACCATACCGGATTTGGATTATTATTATTTCCGCTTAAAGAATAGGTTAATGGTTTAGAAGTACCAGTACAAATTGCAGCAGTGGATGTAGTATTTGTCACTGTTGTCAGCTGCTTGTATCTTAAGATTGCACTAGTTCCATTCCAAACAGCGCAATTGGTATTACCTACTGCAACCCCTATTGTACCGGAATAATTTGAAACCCAGTCAATACTTTCATTATTTCCGGCAATATTATTGCTATTTTGATAAAACAACGTGGCCCCGCCAACTCCACCAATTTTTCCCCATATCTTGGAATCATAGGAAGTACCGCTAGTGTTGAAATTATATCCAACTCCGCTAATCACATTAAATCTGGCATAATCTCCTTGATTTATAGGGTTGATAATATTCTCTACATTACAACCAAAATTGTTTATTCCTAAGTTACTTCCATTAGGACATTCATTAGTAGCAACCGGACTACTTATTAAAGTTACTGTAACAGTTGCACAGGTTGAATTGGTGGTACATGAGTATAAATTCATTACAGAATAAATAGATCCACCGGGTGAAGTGAAATCAACGGATGCTTGGAGTCCGGAACAGGCCGGCCCATTATCATCATTGTAAGCTAAATAGGTACAACCCGTAGTGTAAATTGACAATTGGGTATCATAACTACTTCCACAGGTAGAAACACGGTAGGTAGCTCCGGCAACAGTACCTGTTATTGTGCTACGCTCACCACCATACTGACAAGTAGTGATAGTTCCTGATTGCCCAACAGTCCAACCGGCAACGCTAATGGTTGCAAAATCTGACGCAGAACATGAACATTGGGAATATCCTACTTGAATAGTAGAAAATGAAAGTATGAAAATCCCTAATAAAAGGTACAGCTGCTTTTTCATATGATTTACCTAAAGTATGCAAAGCTATTAAATTTGTCAAAATAGTTGGCAAATCCTGTAACATTTCTAGATATTTATCGTTGTTGAATCCTTGTAAATGCAAAAAACTGACAAAACGCTTGATATTATTGACATTCAACAATAACATTCCAATTCAAAAAGTGTATTCTTAAATCAATTCCACAAAACTTAATGCTACTTTTTGGAATATTTCTAACAAGAGACAATAAAAAAGGGTTGAATTCCGATTGGAATTCAACCCTTTTTTATTGTTATACTTTCTACTAATTCTTAGTAATTTTATGAGAAATGGTTTTACCATCCTTGGTTAGATTAACCAAATAAGTACCGACGCTAATTCCGGTTAAATCCAGTTCCATTTTAGAATAATTTGTTATGTCATATTTTGGGAATGTTCTAACCACTCTTCCGGATAAATCTGACAAACTAATTTCCATTACGCCATTGGCGCCATTTTGAAACTCAACAAAAACCTGGTCTTGCGAAGGATTAGGATAAATAGATACTCCAAAACCAAACACATCTTCAACACTGGTAGGTTTATAGTTAACCAATAAGGTATCAGAGGAGCCGGTACAACCGATATCATCAACCACTACAACGAAATACCAACTGGTATGGTCAAATGTATAAGTTTGGTTGGTTTGGCCTACCAAAAGCGTATCATAAGCATCAAATTGCCATTCATGCCATTGGTAACTTACAGCAGGATCAGAGGTCAAGGTGTTTTGAGAAACACTAATTTGCGGATAAGGAGCATGTACAATAACCTGTATTGGAGTTGCTAACAAGGTACTATCAATACAACCATTCATATCCATAACAGTTACGCTATAGTAGCCGGATTGATTTACACTAATGGAAGGAGTGGTGGATCCACTAGTCCAAAGGTAGGAATAAAAACCTGGACCTACATCCAAAATAACTGAACCCGGATTACCATTCGCATCTACTGCACAAAATTCTGTTGGACCTAAAGCTGTAATAACCGGTTGAAGTATAGTAAAGACTTGGGTTTGAATGTTTGCAGAAGTTGCAGAACATCCGTTTTGATCAACAACCGTTAATTGCAATACAGATGTGACATTGGTGGTAACACATTCAGTTGTTAAACCATTGTTCCATTGGTATTGAACATATCCGGGCTGACCGCATAAAGTAACTTCATCGCCAGGGCAGAAAGAAGTTGGCCCATTAGAAACAACTGTTGGATTTGGAGCAGGATTAACCAATACATTTACCGGAGTACTTTGTCCGCTGCACCCTGTCGCATCGGTAGCAAATATCGAATATTGACCACTTACGGTAACCCAAAGTGTAGAAGTAGTAGTTTGGCCATCACTCCACAAATAGGAGGTGTATCCGGAACCTGCATCCAACAACAAAGAATCTCCTTCACAGAAGGTGGTTTGATTTCCTGTACTTGTAATGATTGGCTCTAGCAGATAGGCTGTACTAACAGCTATTTGATCCTCATTGATACAACCATTGGCATCAACTGCTGCAACCTCATAAATTCCGGTTTGTGAAACAGTTAATGTTTGGGAACTGCTACCATCGCTCCACAAGTAGCTTTGATAACCGCTACCGGCATCCAAAGTAACTGAAAGATTCACACAAATAATGGTATCGGAACCCAAGTTTACCGTACTTGGAACATCAGTTACTAATACATTCTTAGTTAAGGTATCCGTACAGCCATTTAAATCAGTGTAGTAATAGTTCACGTCTGTATTTCCCAAGCCAACAACTCCTGCCACGAAGGTAGAACCGGTAACTCCCGGTCCAAAAAATGTACCTCCGGTTGGACTTCCTATTAATGCAAGATTGATTGAATTAAGACAAACAACACTGTCAATTCCTGTAATGGCCAATTGAGGTAATGGCAAGATAATAACCTGCTGTGTTACCCGATTTGAACATCCAGTTAATGTATCTGTGTATGAATACTTAACAATAGCTGTATCGTTACCAACCAATTGAGGATTAAAATCTACGGCAGGCACATTGTCTACCGTAAAAGTTCCTCCGGAAGGTAATCCACTTAAAGAAACAGCAGGATCATTTTGACAAAAAGAGGTTGCCAGGTTATTGATAAAAACTGCAGGACTTGGAGTTACAAAAACACCCAGAGTTCCATTAACTGCACCGCAACTGTTGTTTGAAGCAGTTGTTGTAATTGTGGCTGTGCCTGAGTACAAGGAATCCCAGGTTACAACCCCGGCATTATCTATAGTTCCAGCATTAGCCGGAGCAATTGACCAAGTAAAGGCATTCGCATTTGTTCCGCCACCGGTGTAGGCATCGGTTCCTAATCCCTGACATCGGTTTAACGGTCCGGTGACTGTTACATTGGAAGGCACAGGAGTAATGGTGATTCCTACTACATTTGAAGTTGCCCCAGGTGTTGAACCACAACCTGTAGCTACCAATTGATAATAGGTGTCAGTATTAACAGCACCCGGAGTAAATGAAGCCGGATTAGTTTGAATGGTGTTACTAAATGGACCTGAAGCAGATGAGCCGGTTTGCCATACATACGAAACACCAGCCAAGTTCGCATTGGTACTTGTTAAGTTAGCCGCAGTGGCCCCTTGACAAATTGCTTGGTCAGCACTAATGGTTGGAACGGTGATATTTGCATATTCCCAATAAATTCTAACCTCAAAATAAAAGGTACCAACCTGAACTATGCCACAATTTCTCCACTGACACAAAGCTGTTGCATCTTGAATGGTAATATTTTGAGCATTACTATTATCAACATAGTCATCATCTTCTATTAATCCTAAATTACAACTTGACTGGTAAGAACAATTGTTACTACAATCCTTTTCGTATCCTCTGAAACGAATGGTAACAGTGGTGGCAGCAGTATTGGTGTAGGATTGAAGAGCAACCGATTGACCATATAAGGTACCTCCTATGGTAGAAGTTACATTTCCTGCGCCGGTTCCCACATCTCCTGTATAAAAGCATTGGCCACCTACCTGGGTTGCATTGACATTATCCCGACCCCAAACAAACAAACCATATTCTGCCCCGCCGGACTGGTCTCCACGACCATTCCAACCCAAATAGGCCACCTGAACCTGGTAGTTAATATTTTGTGCCCAAGTTACCGTCGATGTAACGACAAACAAAAAAGCTAGTACTAGTTTACGCATGGCTTATTTTACTTTTTTAAGGTACAATTTTAAAATATAGGTTTGATTGGACTGAGACAACACCAACTTCCCATCCCTTTCTTCCAGTTTATATTCTGAATAATCACGATTGGCTTTACTCAGCTTCACGCAAGTTTCTTTTGCATTCATATTACCGCATGGATACATTTTAATGGTTCCATTTACAAGCTCTCCAAAGTACTCTTGTACCCATTCCCCGATCTTTTGAATGATACTTCCATCCGATTTAAATTCAAACGTAGCATGGGCTTTCACCATTCCTTCAAAATCGCCTCTGCTAGCCATATAATCCTTTTGAGGATGTTGAGCATCCTTGTATTCAAACGATTCAACAACATAAACACCTTGCGGACTTTTTACCGAGATAGCCCCTGGAAAATTCTTGGCAAATACCGAAAATGCCATAGAAAAAACCAATAGAAGAGAGGATATTTTTCTTACCATGAATAGAGATTTAATGCACAAATATATATAAAGAACGTTACGTTCGACATTCTATCCCAATAAATCTTAACCTTTTAGGGAATTTTCCGCTAACTATTTTTATTAGAACTTCATTAAAAACAATTCCTTAGGCATCCATTATCTTTTAATTAACATTAACAGGTGCAATTACCTCTTCCTATTATTTTTCTAAAAAATCCTTGTATTTCTTGCCCTTCACATATTTCTTGTACCTTCGCACCCCAACATGAATAACAAGGTTTTTACTGCCATTTTATTATTGAGTTTTTCTTTAATTTGGATAGGTTGTTGGAATGAAAAAACCAAGCCTGATTTAACCATTAGCCAAGTTGAAGAAGCTCAATTACAAGTTCCCATTGAACGTTTTGAGTCTGATTTATTTAAAACCAATGCTCAAAACCTAGATTCTTCATTTCAGGCATTAAAACAGAAATACGGTTCTTTCTTTGACATTTATACCCAAAAAATCTTGGCTATTCCTTTTCAAGATAGTCTTTCATTTAAACAAACCTTGCTTTCATTTATTCAAGACCCTGACATGAAAGATGTTACCAGGGATATTCAAAAGAACTTCCCTAACATGGAAGAAACGGAAGATGATTTGGAAAAAGCATTTAAGTATTACAAACATTATTTTCCGGACTCTACCTTGCCTCGAATCATCACCATGAACTCCGGTTTTAACTATGCAGTTGTTACTACCGATAGTGCCTTGGTTATCGGCTTAGATATGTATTTAGGCGATTCCTATCAATATTACTCACTTTTAGGATTTCCAAAATACAAAACGGCATGTATGAATAAAACCTACTTGTCAACCGATTTGGTATCAGCCTGGTCAAGTACCATTTTTGAAGAACCACCAACCTCCAATACGGTTCTTGGAAAAATGATTTATCAAGGCAAATTACTGTACCTTTTAGATGCATTCCTTCCCGACAAAGCAGATGAACTAAAAATTAAATACACCAAGGAACAATTAGAATGGTGTGTAAAAAATGAAAAACAAATTTGGGAATCGTTACTTAATCGCAAACTTCTGTATTCCAACAAAATGGAAGAAATGGCCAAATTAGTAAATGATGCCCCTTTTACAGCAGGATTTTCGCGCGAATCGCCCGGGAGAATTGGCCGTTGGGTAGGTTGGCAGATCATTCGTAAATATATGAAAAAACACCCCGAAATCAACTTTCAACAACTCATGAAAGAAGGTGATTACGATAAAATATTCCGAGAATCTAATTATAAACCTATATGAGTGCTAATAGCTCCGAAATCTCCATTAAAGTTACCCTGGACGAAAACAAAGTTCCTGAATCTATTCTTTGGCATGCCGGTGATAGCAATATCCCAAACGTGAACAAAACCAAGGCAATGATGTTGGCCCTTTGGGACGACAAGGATAGAAGTTCCCTAAAAATTGATTTATGGACTAAGGAAATGACTGTTGATGAAATGTATATCTTCTTTCATCAAACCCTTATTTCCATGGGCGAAACCATGAAACGAGCCACCGGCGACGATCAGGTTTCTTCCGATCTACGCGAGTTCGCTAACTCCTTTGGAAAACGTCATAACCTTTTTTAAAACTACCGTGGAATTCTTACCCTACAGCAATAGTTTAACTTCATATAGCCGATTCAAATCCAGAGAAGTTAAAATTGGTGATTTGTTACTTGGAGGTAACAATCCTATTCGAATTCAAAGCATGACCACCACCGACACCATGGATACCCGGGCTACGGTGGAACAAAGCATTCGGATGATTGAAGCAGGTTGTGAATTAGTAAGAATTACTGCTCCTTCCATCAACGAAGCCAACAACCTTCTTCAAATCAAAAATGAACTGAAGAAAAAAGGCTTTCATACTCCCTTAGTTGCAGATATCCATTTTACCCCCAATGCTGCAGAAGTGGCTGCCAGAATTGTAGAAAAAGTTAGGGTTAATCCGGGCAACTACGCCGACAAAAAGAAGTTTGAACAAATAGATTATACAGATTCAGCCTATCAAGCTGAATTAGAAAGAATTTCTGACCGCTTCAGGCCTTTGGTTAAAATCTGCAAAGAATACGGAACCGCCATGCGAATTGGAACCAACCACGGCAGTTTGAGCGACCGAATTCTTAGCAGATATGGCGATACTCCGATGGGAATGGTGGAAAGTGCCATGGAATTTCTTCGTATTTGCCGAGACGAAAACTACCACGAAATCGTCCTCAGCATGAAGGCGTCCAACCCACAGGTTATGGTTCAGGCTTATCGACTTTTAGTTTCCAAAATGATGGAAATTGGATGGGATTATCCTTTACACCTTGGTGTGACAGAAGCAGGTGAGGGGGAAGATGGACGAATAAAATCCGCAGCAGGAATTGGCACCTTATTAGAAGATGGTTTGGGCGACACCATTCGGGTTTCTCTTACTGAAGATCCTGAATTTGAAATTCCGGTTGCCAAGGATTTGGTGAACCGTTATTCGCTAAGAAGTGAAAAGCAAAAACCTATTTTACCTATTACTCTTTTACCATACGACCCTTATTCCTATTCCAGAAATCCAACCAAAGAAATTGAAAACTTCGGAAACCAGCAAGTTCCGAGGGTGGTTGGAGACTTAAGCCAAAAAGAAACTGATATTATTCCGGCCAATCTATTTGCCTTTGGATATACCTACATTATAGAATCAGACAAATGGAATTTAAACGACCAGGCCATCGATTACCTATTTGTTGGAGATAAAACTATTGATTTCGAAATTCCCGGAACACTGGGCATAATTCAAAACTATTCCAAATGGATTTCTAACCATAAGAAAGAACAATTCTTTCCCTATTTTACTTCCATTTCTTCATTATCTGAATCAATCCTTTCCGAAAAATTAAACTTCCTTGAAATTTCCTTAACTGAACAAGGAATTCCAGAATTACAAAACCTCCAATCTTACTCCAACCTCGTCCTGGTTTTAACCACCCAGAATGAACATGCCATGCCGGAGCTTCGGCGTTTGGCCGTTTATCTGAAAGAGGCTCAGTTGAACAACCCGATTGTAATAAAAAGGAATTACCCGAATAGTTCTGAAAATCAATTTCAATTGTATGCCAGTACCGACGCCGGCGCCTTGTTACTCGATGGATTTGGTGATGGAATTTGGCTATCTGCCGAACCATCGGTGCCAAACAAAACTATCAATTCCACTGCCTTCGGCATTCTTCAGGCTACCAGAACACGGATTAGCAAAACTGAATACATTTCATGCCCTAGTTGTGGCCGTACCTTATTCGATTTACAGTCAACTACAGCCAAAATCAGAGCAAGAACCGAACACCTAAAAGGTGTAAAAATCGGAATCATGGGCTGCATTGTAAATGGACCCGGGGAGATGGCCGACGCTGATTATGGGTATGTTGGAACCGGAATAGGTAAAATAACTTTGTACAAGGGAAAAGAAGTAGTTAAGCGAAATGTAGCTTCCGAACTCGCTGTAGAAGAATTGGTTAACCTAATCAGGGAACATGGTGATTGGGTTGAAAAAGAATAAAACCCCAGAGAAAAGTGGTTAAAATTGGAACTATTGAATTGGGGGAATTTCCCTTGTTACTTGCTCCCATGGAGGATGTAAGTGATCCACCATTTAGGGCAGTTTGTAAAGACAATGGTGCGGATTTAATGTATACGGAATTCATTTCTTCGGAAGGACTTATTCGGGATGCAGCAAAAAGTCTAAAAAAACTGGACATCTTTGAATATGAAAGACCTATTGGAATTCAGATTTTCGGCAGTGATATTGAGGTAATGAAAGAAGCAACCGAAATAGCCACAGAAGCAAAACCGGATTTAATCGACATCAATTATGGTTGCCCTGTTAAAGCTGTGGTATGTAAAGGAGCAGGTTCCGGAATTTTACAGAACATTCCGAAAATGGTGAAAATGACCGAAGAAATTGTTAAATCCACCTCATTGCCGGTAACAGTCAAAACAAGATTGGGTTGGGATGAAAGCAGCAAAAACATTGAGGAAGTCGCCGAACGTTTACAAGATATTGGAATAAAAGCACTCACCATTCATGGACGAACCCGGGTTCAAATGTACAAAGGCGATGCTGATTGGACTCTTATTGGCAAAATCAAAAATAATCCCCGAATTACCATACCTATCTTCGGAAATGGTGATGTTGACAGCCCTGAAAAGGCCTTAGAAAACAAGAATAAATACGGCGTAGATGGTATTATGATTGGTAGGGCAAGCATTGGCTATCCTTGGATTTTCAATGAGGTTAAACACTTCTTGAAAACCGGTACTCATCTGCCTGCTCCGGGTGTTGAGGAAAGAGTTCAGGTTTGCTTGAAACATTTACAACATTCGATTGAATGGAAGGGACAGCGCCAGGGAGTAATTGAGATGCGCCGCCATTATGCCAATTATTTCAAGGGTTTTCCGAATTTTAAAGAGACCCGCATGAAGTTGGTAACAACCTATGAATACCAGGAGGTTTTGGACCTCTTGGAGCAGGTTAGGTCAATGGAATTAGCTTGAATTATTCTTCCTTAGTTTTATTTTTAGAATTTGGCGGGTCCCTTCGCACTATCTTAAACACTTTTATCAAACATTAGTAAGGCTCAGGTCGGGCTATTCGTTCCAAGTCCTCGCCGCCCGGGCTAATGCCACGGCCGTCTGTGGGCTTTCCACTGCTATCCCTACCCGGGCTGCAAACCCGAACGGTGCTGCTTCGTAAATACATTTTACTGTTAACAACGGCCATTTTTGTTGCCTTTTAACACCGTGTTACCGAATTATACCAATTTTAATTTATAAATAGTCCGAAGGCTTTTATAAATTTAGATTGGTAAATGCCGAGTATACAGTATGTTAGGCCTATTTTTCAATAGGAATTAATACCTAAAATTGGACTAAACATAATGTACATTCGGTATTAGTCCAATTTTTTCAAGAATAATAAACCCAACACCGACTTTTAAGCCCAAGTAATTGTATTCCAATGCTGCAAATGATCTTCAATCGGTACCTGAAGGAAGCAAAGCTCTACTAGTAGCCATAAAGCTATGGTTTACTATTAAATGAATACTAAGTTTTGAATTTACCTTGGCACTAAAGCCTAAACCCTCTGCTATGAATAAGGTTCCTGCACCACCATTTGAATATTCTAATCCGCCTTGAGCCAAAAGAATAGGACTTATTTTCTTCTTCCTTAAAATACGCCAGCGAATATCAACATCAGCAGGTATGGAGAACCCTCGCTTATCGCTATGAAAAGTAACTCCTAATCCAATTCCGGTGAAAACACCACCGCCAAAAAGAACGCCATTTGCAGAGTATACACCTGGGAAAATATCCGTGTTATTCAACGAAGTTCCATAAACTTTTGTACCGTTAATAGTTCCAACACCTAAGCCCAAAACTAATTCATTATTGCTCTGAAAGGCTACCTTCTTATAGACTCTACGGGGTTTTCTTGTTTCTTATTTGAAACCGAATCTTTTATTGAATTTGGCGAAAGACTAGCAATCGTATTGAAGTTAATTCGTATTGGATTTCCAGCTATTTCTACAACTAAGTAATCTCCCTCCTTATATTCGATTAATCTTCCGGAAAACGAAGTTTTATCCTTTAGTGAAACCTGAATATTTAACTTCTGCGACTTTAAATTTAAGGTTAACAAAAGAATACTGAAGATTAAGAGTAGCTTTTTCATGCGTATTGTAATGTTTATTAGTTGCAAAAATAAATTAATTTTAAAATCGCATTTTATTGGAAAATATAAATTTGCATTTAGCCTCAAATGATTAAGTAAGGTTCGAATTTAACCTCCTTAAATTGGCCGCATTACCTAAATTCGATTTGCTTTCATAGAGCCTTGTATCAAAATAATGGAGGTAGCCATTCGCATCCATAGAGAATTCTTGGTTGCCTTGTTTGAGGGTTGGCATTATCTAAAAAAAACGCTAAGTTCTTTAACAATAATTTCCCTCTTTCTATATGCCAAAATGAATGATATAAATGATAAAATCACATAAGTAACTGTAAAAAAGAACGCATTGTTAAAAAGAACCCCTAACTCCAATGCCAAGTTATCAGAATTTGGTGCTTTTTCAATAATAATCTTTTCAACAAGTTGAAATCCTCTCATGTTGAAAAAAGCTAATGGTACGACATAAGAAATACTACTAATAATAGATAAAAAAAGAATAAAATGTAAATTTCTATAAAACATAAACGATAAAAGTAATAAAGGCACCACCCCCCAACATACTATTTCTAAAAAACCCACACTTATAAAACCACTAAAAATAGCTTTATCGAGAAATTTAGATTCACACTCCGTAAAAGTATTTGAGGAAAAAAAATTATGATTTACTATATCAATACCAATAGTCAACCCCCAAAGAATTGTTCCTAAAAACAAAAAAAACAAACTGAAATTTATTTTTTTCATATACCAAAAACTTTACTTAAATTAAACTTTTTAAAATACGGTGATTTAAATGTTTTTATTTGTTCATTCAGCACCTCTTGAAGTTTGACTTTTATTAAACGAAGAAAAAAGCTATCAATGGCAGAATCAGACAATACAGAATTTACTCGCCTTGTCATATCAGCATTATGGTAATAGTTTCGTGTTCTGGGTCTGCCACCCAAAAGCAATAATTCAACAAGTAACTCCAAAAGTCCTAATGATTTGATGGTTTCATTCTCTATGGTAGCATTAATTAGCTCCAATCCGCCACCATAAATAAGTCTCGCTGAGCGAATGTTAAGTATTTCACCATCAGGCAACAATGAGGATTTTAGTTTTAGGCCGTGTATAGGTGTATCTAGCCGTACCTCCCTTAATTTGAGAGTTTGGGGTGCAGTTTTTAACTGATATAAATTAGCGTTTAATCTGAAAATAACACCTAATTGCTCTGCCTTTTCGAGTTTTAGTGTATTGCCAGACTCACTTATCTCATAGCCATTTTTGATTCCAGTTTCAAATCCAATAAATACATTATCAAACTGAACGATATTAATTGCTTGCTGATTTGAATCTTTAAAGTCTAAATTATCTATTAATTTATTAAAGGTTAGTTCAAGGTTATTGTCTGTAAATGGATTGTATTCTTTTTCAAGTGGAGTGTTCTTTATTAGGGTCTTAATTTTTTCACTAACTTTTTTTGAAATTGTATCTGCTATGTTAACTTCAATGAATGATGGATCAATTGCTGATACATTAACGCTTTTATCAGAAAATATGAATTGGAACTCTGTCAGTTCAAGGTCATTTATATCATTAACAAAGGTTATAAATGGATCAAACGTCATTTTCAATGCTACTTCTGATATAATAATTTTAATTTCTGTTGTTTGATTTGTTCTTAATTCAAAATCAACATCAATTAAGCCGATAGCGTTCTGAGCCGTGTCCTTAATAAAACTTGTAAAGGCCGGAACGGTAAACCCGAAATAAACACTTGGATTGATTAGGCCCAAATTGCTAAACTTATCACGAATTGAGCCATCAAAACTTTCTTTAGCCCCAATTTTACTTGCAGGCAACCTTAAATTACGCTTGTTGGGGGTGCTTATGTATTCAGGAAAATAGATGGCATTTGAGCTAGCTGATGAATAGATAATTGGGGTTGGGGAATTCCCATCCACCCCATTCCAACCCACACCATTTACCTTTTCCCCTTTATCGCCTTCATAAACCATTTGCTTAATTTCAGGTTTGGGAACTATAACCAAATCAATGATGGAAGCAGTGGCATTTGCAGGTGGGGTTTGTGCTTGCTGCGCAAGTAATTTCCCCTTTTCGGTTTCTATAAATATATTGAATCGTACTTCTGAACTAACTTTATTCACCCCCCTCCAATAATAATCCATTCCACCCAAAATTGCCTCATTGCCTTGCCCTTTAATACAAAGTTGAATATTGCAGCCCAATAAAGGGGCAGCATCTTCCCATTGGCTAGGTTTAAGTTCTATGGGATAAATAACCCGCCAAAAAAGTATTTCCTTTCCATCGCTGCTAGCTATAGCCGCCGCTGTGGGTTTGCCCAAATATTGGCTTGGAAATGGTTCAGGAAAGGTTTTTAAGTTAAGAAAACTCGATTTTGCACTTGGCCAAGCAGTTCTTATACTCTCTATCCATTCCTCCGCTAAGGCTATAGCCTCCTCCGAATTGGCCGCATTTCCTAATTTCGAATGGCTTTCAAAGAGCCTTGTATCCAAATAATGGAGGTAGCCATTCGCATCCATAGAGAATTCTTGGTTGCCTTGTTTCAAACTGCGCATTCCCATTAGTACACTAGCTAATGCTGGCAAGGCTTTGCTTACCTCCATCACACTCACAGCCTCATACACATTTATTTTGCTGTAATCGGGTTTAGGGGTGGCTTTGGCTATATTTTTTGGAGGGCTTGGCACACGGTAGCGCTTGCCATACAGGTTAATTTCGTAATCTTCATACGGCTGTTCGGTTTCCAACAAGGTAGGCACCCCTTCTGTACTAGAAGGGATGCTGTCTAATTCCTGCTCCAATCGGCCTCTAGGGAAAGGTTTTAGGCTTTCGTTTGCCATGTGCTATTAATTGTCAATTATTATAGCTATTAAAAAGCATTTAAATCAGTGCCAGGCTGTAACCAAGTTAGGTTTGTTGGAACCCTTGTTTCCCAAGTTTCACTTTCCCAATCAAAATTCTCGCCTTTGATTTCTGAAAGTAAACTTACAAAGTGAGGGTCATCCACTATTGGTGGCTCTCCTCCTCCCCATATTTCGCCAGTGGTCATATACCATGCAACATAATCATCATATCCTTTTCGCACGGGTACCATCACCCTTGCTGCACCAGCTTGCAAAAAATGTTGAAATTCAGGATCGGTATCTCCAAGTTGTAAAATGGTCTTCCAGTTTTTCTTTCTTCCCCAAAAATAAGGATAATATACATACATTATATTTTCCCATTCAAAAGCTTGCTGAAAAAACTGTATATACTTGCCTTCTTCCTTTGCTCTGATAAAATCAAATTCGGGGAATCCAAAGTTGGAACTATCCGTTTGGCGCATGGCTTGGAAGTAATTAAATCGTTGTCCACTGATGATGCTTATTGCATGTTTCATCATCTCATTTTTGGCAATTTGTTTATTTACACCAGGGTTGTTGCCTTTAATTTGCACACTGCTAGTGGCATTGCCAAATGCCTTTTCTTCATATTGCTCAACCATTCGATTGTAACCCGCAATAATTGAACTATAGGCCTCCAATTGCCATTTGGCATAACTTACATCGTTCAATACGCACTTTACGGTTAGGGTATAATTGAACTTTTTGGAAAAAGAATGGATAATTACGGGTATCTTATCGTTTTCTGAAATATTTAATGGACTATACCATTTACCAACAATTCCTTCGGTAGATGTTGAACCATTTAAACTTGACCATTTATGGAACTTTGTATTTCCTACCCAAACTTTTACATTTCTCCATTGTGCATCTGCATTGAGATTAATCTGCATTTCTGCATCAATGGCCTTATATCCAGCAGGAACAACTAGTTTTTCATTTGTATGAAATTCGTCATTTTGATTCAAGGGGTCAATATCCCCGGAATGTTCGTAATTTCCAGTGGTACTAATTGTTTGTTCAGCCAAAGGAGGAGGGCTAATTTGCACATTATATCTGCTTGCCCAAATAAGGAAATTGGAACGGTTTATTTTTGTAGCATCTGTCAAGATATTATCGTCACCCCATTCTTGCCAAACATCCATTTGCGATGCAGGGTTAATTGGTTTTTTCAAACCTGGTACTTTACTTGCTTGGGCTGCAAAGTTAATATAAAAGGCTGCTGGCTCTGGAACGATCATTTCCAGCATCATTCGCAAACCAAAATTTTTGACCTTGTTTTTATAAACCTTATCTACAAATCGATAAACACCCGTTATGTTTGGCTGCCCCTTATTGTCCATGCCATGCTTGTTTATCTCCTCGATTTCTTGAAGTTTAGTTGTAACTCGACTTTGAAAAACCTTCTCCGTAATTCGACTTACTGCACGATTTGTTACATCCTTTGCGTAGGAAGTTGCGGTTTCGTTTGCCGTTTGTTGACTGCTACTTGTGGCATAACCGAAACTTGATCCTAATTCAACTCCTGCAACTGGTGTTCCAAAATGGGCATTAACATTAAGTCCAATATTCATTTGGGAATCTTGTTGCATTACTTCGCTTGTACTCTGTTCCAAAGTAAACCGGGAGGTGGTTTGTGTATCCCGCTCTTCCTCGCTGCTTCGCTCAGTCGATTGCGTATTAATTTCCTCTGTTCTATCCAGCCTGCGGTGCACTCGATCTCTATATTCGCCAGCAAGTACATTTTCAATATGAGCAATTTCACCTGCTTCATATCGATCTAAAGTTTGTTCAATAACCCTCAAATCAGCCACACCAACAGCTACAGCATTTCCAATTGTTTTGGGTAACTCTCCAAATTCTGGAGGTGAACAGGGATCAGGTTCAACAACTGATGTACAAATATCTTCTGTGCTAATCAAATTCCCATTTACACTAAATAGGTTGTAATCGTTTTTTGCGGAATTTGCTTCAATAGCTTCAGTTAAAAAGATTTCTCTTCGACTTAATTCAAGTTCTACCTTATTTATATTTAAAGGTGTTTGATCAATTTTTAATTCTTTAAAATAATTTTTTGCCTCATTATTAATTTTTTCAAAGTATTCATTTCGAAGATAATTATTAGGTATAGGTTTCTTTCTGGCTGATTGTAATTCTCGAAGTGACCTTAAGGCGTCATCAATAATACCATTTGTGTTTTTTTGAAGTTCATTTACCTGTTGAAGGCTTGCTTCTGCCAATGAACCAGATGAATCATTCTCTTCTTCTTGTTTCTCAAGATCTTCCAAAGTTTGCAATTTTATTGCATAGGCGATTTCTGTTCGGGAAAGATTTAAAAGTTTTAATTCCTCGCTTGCTTTTATTCTGTTATTTAATTTGTTTAGTTTTTGTTGTTCTATTTGGCTTCTATCAGGTTGGTCTAACTTAGTTTGGTTTATTGGGTTTATGTGTCTTGGCAATATCACATTTGCTTTAAGCGCCATATTAAGTTCCTGATTAAAATTGGGATTTTCATTTGTTAATCCAGAAACAAAATCTAAAACATGAAATACCCTTAAAGTTTCAGTAATGGATGTACGAAGCGCATTTTGGGTTTGTAAAATACTGTAAGCCAATAATGAATCCACTAATCTCGCTTTATTAATATGGTAGCCAGATTGGTTTGTAATGTTTGTAGCTGTATCCCCAAGAATATCTATAATCAATGCCTCAAGAGATGATTTATCATTGCCATTCTTTCCTTTAACTAAAGAATAGAATTTTAAAGCATTGGGGAGTTTTTGATCTAATTCAGATGCACTTTTCACACATGGACCATTACTAATGAAATTTTGTGCCAATGACTCTATAAAACCAATTGATTCTTGATTTTGATAGGCATCGCGAACCTGAAATTGAAGAATTGGTTCAGTCGCATTATTGGTAACAACTTCACTTTCATTTAAATATTGATTGCCAATTAGGGCCAAATTTCTATAAGTTGGAATTTTTGGCGCTCGTAAGCTAAACATACGCGCAGTCTGGGTTGTTGGATTTGGATGTTCAATAATTGTTGTTTTTTGTTATTTTCTATTCAATTTTGATTTTTATTGAAAGTCCTAGTGGATTTAAATTGTAGAACGAATTCAAAAGGTAAAATTCCTACCTTTTTTCTTTTCTTAATTTTTAATTTTGATTAAAGTTTTATTTTAGGGTGTTAAATTCTGTAACTTTTTCCTTGTTTGTTTAGGCAAAAAATTCAATTTGTCGCATCAAAAAAGGGGGGTAAAAATGCAAAATAGTTGATTTTACTTAATTTGAGGTGGCAAAAAATCCTATAAATTATTTTTACTTTAGCATGATTTTTTGTGGTTTAGACCGTTTTTCAGGCTATACTATTTAGTGAACGTATAAAATCAATTCATTTTCCGGTGTTACATTTGGCAATCTCATGTCATGCTCCAATAGTAAAATTGGATAAGATTAATTTAAGGAGCAAATCCTTACTAATGTTTTAGAAAACCTTGCACAACCGCTATTATAGGACTATCATTAATTCTTTTCACTTCTATCAAAGTGCGAAGGCATTTGAATATAAATAAGCAATTAATTTAATCCTTCTATCACAGAGTTTTTCATGAGTAAAAGCTTGTGTCAGTGAATAATACATAAACAAAACCTAGAATAGTTAAATGGGAGTAGTCCTCCAATTTTAGCACAACCTCGGAGCGCCAGTTCGGGCAACGATAGAGCCAGCCAGCCCGGAAGGATGCGGAGGCACGGAGCAACCTGAGGACTAGCGGCGATAGCGTGACCTTTTCGCCTTGCACCACTGCTTTTCGTTTTGCACTTAGGCTTAGGGCGAAAAGGAGCCCGCATAAAAATTCAACCCAAAATTGTCATTAGAAATTTTAAACTACGTTCGAGACAAGTGATAGTAAGGTTTTCAAGTACTCTTTATTGGAAAGAATACCGAGAGAACATTATGTAAGACCTATTTAAGATTTAGCCTTATTATTAAAACTAAGTCTAACATAATGTAACCTCGGCACTAACTATCACTAGCTCGGGGTTAATCTTCCCAAATCCCACCGCACTTGCCATTTGTTCACTTGGTTTCAAATGACAAGTGCGGGTTCATTTCTTTTAGTGATGATGTTGGGGTTGACTTGCGGTAGGTTGGGGTTGGGGCCGGGCAACGATAGAGGCAAGTAGCCCACAGGAGCACGCGGCGCTAGCCAAGTGCGACGAGGACTACAGCCGATAGCGTGACCCGAACGCCCATGCACTTCCGTTAAATGTTGCACAACTGCCGGATTGGGCGG
>JAIBAJ010000054.1 GCA_019695265.1 Bacteroidia bacterium
GATAAGGCACAGCACACCCTTGCATGAACAAAGATTTTTCTTTTCTTTGTGTAGCGTTTTCCCTTGCTTAATCAGTTGTTGTTGGCTATTTGTTGCCCAATCTTCGGAAAGCCCTGATATATAAGGCTTCACTATTTTTTGTATTGGAAAGTAAGGTTAGATTCCAGTTTTTTAGTATGCGGGCCCCCTCCGCCAAAATAGTCAGGTAATTGTCCAACATTCAGTTAGGGCGTTCGGGTCACGCTTTCGGCTGTAGTCCTCGGCCCGCTTGGCTAACGCCGCGCGGGCCTGTGGGCTACTTGCCTCTATCGTTGCCCGATGGTGCAACCTCATCGTTTATTCTCAAATCCAACTTGTCACTATATCTATTAGGCTTATGCAAGGATTACGTGTAGGCAAACGTTTATTTTCTCAATGGACTAGAGATACTTCCCAAAGTTTAGGTGACAAGGAATTCCAGGTGTATTAAGACGAACCCTTGCCCAAAGCACTGGTCAAGGATTATTTTAATTCATACAATACATGGGATGTGTGAATTTTAGCAGGAAGTTTGTAATACCTAGTATTCAAGTTTTTCGAATGCCTCTTGTTTAATATATTGATAATCAATATGTTGTTGTTTTTGAGGGTGTTGCTTTTTCGTGTTTGCTTTGGAGGGTTTCCATTTTTTGAGGTTGCGATTTTGCGAAATTTAAAAGCAAACCCTTGTTTTTGATAGATGAATGCAGGAAAAGAGATGATTAGTATAGTTTTGTTTAAATTGTAATAGTTATTGTATGAAGATTAAAATTAAAATTGAATGATACGCTATATATTTTTTTAATTATTTAAAAAAAAGACGGAATTGCTTGTATTTTTTAATGTTTTCAATAGGTTTATATTCTTGAGATAGCTGCAAATGCTGGAAAGTTATAATTTTTTCAGAGAATTATTAGGGCGGTTTATAGGTTCAATCTAAGATGTTGTTTGTCGAAATTTGTCAATTTTTTTGAAATAATTATTGGACAAATGGAACTTTTTTTGGGTATTACTTGTATTATATATAAATTTGTGCGAGGTTCAATCATTTGACTGAGTTTTAACCCTAAATTAAGTCCTATGGAAAAGAAAATATTTATTGTAGACGATGATCCATTTTGGACTGCTCTACTTTCCGGATTGCTCAGTAAAATGGGCTTTAAGAATATAATTACCTTTAGTAATGGAAAGGAGTGCTTGGATAACCTAAATCAAGAACCAAATTTTCTCTTTGTTGATTTTAACCTGGATGGTTTGACAGGTTATGAATTGCTTGGTGAAATTAAAAAATTAAGACCTCAATCGAATATAATAGTTTGTACTGCAACCAATTCCATTAATATCAATCAATTGCCACAATCGGATGGTTCTATTGAGTTGCTGCTTAAATCCAATTTAGACATTAAATCATTAAAAGGACTCATGAATTAGATCAATTAATTTCTATAAATCCTATCTACCCCTATGTTCCATGCCATTTACTATTTCTCATGCCGCTGCTTTAATTCCATTGAAACGATGGAATGTTAAAGTCTCTACTACAGCATTTGTTGTTGGATCTGTAGTTCCTGATTTTGAAAATTTTTTATTACTTAGGCATACCGATAAGTTTGCACATACTCTACCTGGTGTATTTCTATTTGATTTTCCTGCTGCATTGTTCTTTTGTTTCGCCTTTCATCTTTTGTTAAAAAGTTTGGTTATTGATATTTTACCAAATTATTATCGAAGCAGATTAGAGCCATATCGGAATTTTAATTGGCCTGAATTTTGTTATGAAAATGTAGTTTTAGTAATACGTTCTATATTTATGGGTATTGTTATTCATATGTTTCTTGATGGATTTACCCATGATCATGGAATATTTATTCAGGCTTTACCCATTTTAAGGTATAATATTCCCTGGTTAGATCATAAACCTGTATTTTTTATTCTTCAGATTATTCTGAGTTTTCTTGGAATTGTTTTACTTCAATGGTATGTATCTAAAATGCCTAGCCTTCCGGTTGTAAATCGTTGTGCTTCTGTTCGTTATGATATTTACCTTTTGCCAATTCTTGCTTTTTTCGTACTTATGGTTCGGGTGTTGGTAAATCCATATTATAATTCTACTACTGATTTATTAAAAGCCTGTATTGGAGCATTTATATACGCTGTCTTCATTGTTTCTATTCGCAGGCATATTATCAAAAAGAAATACATTTGGTAAGATGCTTTTTGGATTATTGGATTAGAACAGGTTGTGCCTCCTTTTGTTTCATAAGGCAATTCTATATTGCACGAATGATGGGTTTAGGATCGGCCAGGGATAGAGCCAGCTACCCCACAGCAATGCGCAGTGATAACGGAGCTTTGCGAGGAGTAGCGGCGAAAGCCCGGTGACTTGCGCCCTTGAAGACCATTGGGATTTACATCCTATGCCGGTGGGCGCAAGGCAGGACGCCAAATACAAAAAATAATGCTGAACCCTATTTTCTAAGCAGGAAATGAGTTGAACATGAATTAATACTTGAAATGCTATCCGAAATAGTTAATAAAAAGAAGGAGATTTGATTAAGAATCTGCTCGTTTTACCCGTTCCCAATTTACGGATTGGTTGTTTTTAAGGTATCTAGCAAAACCCATAAATACTGATAAATTCATAATAAAGAAGTAGTAAGGAATAAAGAGGATTTTGATACGAAGTGAACGATTTTCCAGAAACCAACCCGTAAGAGCC
The DNA here is from genome assembly GCA_019695265.1 of Bacteroidia bacterium. NCBI lineage: Bacteria > Pseudomonadati > Bacteroidota > Bacteroidia > Bacteroidia bacterium. Next base: position 2,738 of record JAIBAJ010000054.1, read on the forward strand.
AGTATGTAAAATAGCACTTGCAATCCAAATAGAATAGGGTAGAGGTTGATAGTGAAAATGCCTTGTTTCCAGGCTAATACCCCATTAATAGGAAGTAGGAACAGGAGGGCAAGTGGGGTTAAAGTCCAACGTAAAACGCGGTGGGAAATATATTGAAAGGATAAGGTGCCAAATTTAAAGATATTGAGTAGAGAACGAAGCCGTACAACGGATTGGATACCTCCTGCCGAAATTCTTACTTTACGTTTTAATTCTTCTTTAACATTCGCTGATGCTGATTCAATAGCATATGCTTCAGGATCATATTGGATAGTGTAACCTTTTTGGGCAACTCTTAATGAAATAATGAAGTCGTCGAGTAATGTATCCTTTTCTACCTCTTGAAAAAGTTCGGTTCTGATGGCGAAAAGTTCTCCGGCAGCCCCAACCACGGAGTACCATTCGGCATCCCATTTTTTTAGAGTAGATTCATATTTCCAATAAATTCCTTCACCTGCTCCTGAAGCGGTATCCTGGTCCTTATTGATAATTCGTTTTTCACCTGATACACAACCTACCTTTTGGTCTTTAAAGAGGTTTACAATTCTCCGAATAGATTCTTTACCTAGCATGGTGTTGGCATCGGAGAAAACTACCAGCGGGGTGGTAACAAATTGAATTCCCCGATTCATGGCACCAATTTTTCCGTTACGTTCCGGTTTATGAAGTACAGTTGCATCGGGATAGGAATGAATAAGTTGGTCGGTTCCGTCGTCAGAGCCATCGGTAACCCAAACAATTCGAAGTTTATCTTTTGGATAATCCAACTCCAAGGAGTTTTTCATCTTCATTTCTACATAGTTTCTTTCATTGTATGCGGCAATGAAGAGGGTAACTTCGGGTTCGTAGTTAGGTATGATACTTTGTTTCCTCTTAATACCCAGTAATCGTCTAATTTTAATAATTAGAAATAGCAATATGCCATATCCCAGGTAGGTGTAGAAAACCAGGAATAGTAGTACCCAAAATAAGATTTGTAGAAATTGCATCATAAGGGGAAAGGTTAAAAAGGTTTGTTGTTATGCATTTTCGAGGTAAAGGGATCGAACCTGTTCGGCCATGGATTTCCAAGAAAACTTGGAGGCCTGGATTAGTCCTTTTTCAACCAGGTTTTTCTTTAGAGATTCGTTTTGGTACACGCTTAAAATAGCTTGGGTTATTGATTCCGGTTTAATGGGATCGATCAGGATGGCAGCATCACCTGCAACCTCTGGCATGGAAGATGTGTTAGAGGTAATAACCGGTACACCACAGGCCATTGCTTCGATAATTGGAATTCCGAAACTTTCGCGAAGGGATGGATACAGAAATAAACTGCACTGGTTATAAATAGCAGGAAGGTCTTGGTTATTGATATAGCCGGTTAATTGAATTTGATTAATTAATTCCGGGTCATCGATGGAATTTAGAAGTCTTTTTAGCTCCTCCAAATCATAATCAATCATAACAAGCTTATATTGGAATTGTTGGCTTGTTTTTAGGAATTCGGAATAAGCTTTAAGAACCCCAATGGTATTTTTCTTTGGATGAGTATTACCAAGAAAAAAGAAAAAGAAATCGGGTAATTTGTATTTATCTTTTATTTTTTGAAGTTCAATAGGAGATTCAATGACTCTAAAATGTTCACTAACTCCATTATAAACGGTTGTAAGGTTTGAATTTTGGGGAAGATTAAAAAAATCACCTATTCGTTTGTTTTCATAATCGGAAACTGTAATAATTTTCTTGCAATTTCGCATTAATCCGGGAACAATAAGTTGACGGTACACATTACCGAACCTTTGGTAGTTTGAACCTTCGCCGGTAAGAAGTCCGACCAGGGAGCTTTCCATGAAGATAATATCGTGTAGGGTAAGGATAAGCGGAATATTAGTAAAGATTGGAGCTGTGTTACTGGTACAATGTAAGATTTGGCAACCATATTTTCGTGCCGCTTGGGGGAGAAGGATTTGTTCCCAATAGGGATAAGGTCCTCCTGGTATTTCGATTACATGAAAGTTGGGAGAAGGTTGAATAATTTTATTATCCTCATCCGGCTTAACAAATACATAGTATTCATTAACAGAGTCGATTTTTTGGAGGTTTCGGATTAATTCCAAAGCCACCATATCCATTCCATGTTTTTTTTTCCTAAATATTCGTTGAGCTTCAAATCCAATTTTCATCCGAGGTTCTTATTGGTTATTTGAGGTTGAGGAGGTGGTGTGTTTGGTATGTATAAAGGTTTTATTGGCACCCTTAATTTTCATGAAAGAAAGGAACATTACCCAAATTCCTTTGGGTAGACCGGCTAGTGCTTGCAGGGATTTTCCGTTAAAAAAGGAAGCAGGGATAGAAATGATTAAAGCCATGCATATTGTAGCAAACAATGCCAACCAATTTCTACTAAACTGTATGGAATGATATAGGAAAAGATCGATGGAAGTAAAAATGAATGTAAGTACTCCGGTTCCACCTAGTAATAAAACCCGAGGTGGTTGAATAAATTGAAAAGCCTTATCGAAATAATCCAAATTACCTCGGAGGAAGAGATCTTTTATAGAGTCAAGGATACCGAAGCGGAAATAATGAATTTGAGCAGAAAGCCATCGTCTACGTTGGTTTCCAAAAACTTCGGTTTCCTGGACTTTTTCATCATAAACGTGCGCTTGGTCGAGGTATTCAATGGTAATACCCTGTTTTAACATTTTAAGTTCAATTTCTTTATCAAAACCTCCTACGGCAAAGACATTAGCCATCAGAGTTTTGAAGAAAGAATATTGAAAAGCCATACCGGAACCAATGATGGCAGAAGAAAGACCCAGAACCCGGTGCCCTTTACGGAAGATATGGTTATTAATTTCTTCGCTTATGGAGTCGAGAATTGCCCAATGGTTATTTTGGTTTTTAGCTGTTCGGTGACCTTGAACAACTTGGAAACCTGTATCAAAGCTGGCATTTACTTGGGAGAGGAAATCTGGTGCCATTACGTTATCTGCATCTAGAACCACGGCTATTTCGTAAATTTCCGGAAGAATTTCCATAGCCTTGTTGAGAGCTTTTGATTTGGTGCTTTTCTCAAATTTAACTTCAATTACCTTAATAGGAAGTTCTTGAAGTTTTAAGATGGTTTCAGGTTGAAAGGAATCGGCAATAATTACGACATCGAATTGGTTTGAAGGGTAATCTTGGATTAAAGCATTTTTTGCAACTTCCACAATTACAGAATCTTCTTTGTAACCAGGAATTAAAACAGCGATTTTGCGAAGTTTTTTAGCTGGGGGTAGAGTAGGGGATTTATAAAAAATTCCTGCAATAGCAAATAGCAAGATGTAAGCAGTAGCGATACCGGATAGAAGTAGTAAAATGGTTTGAAAAATGAGTAGAAAAGTCATCATCCGAAGGTTTGGGGTAGAGGAACCGAAGAATTAGGAATTCAAGGATTTTTTCAATGCTTTTAGATTATCTCGAAGTTTTAATCCAAATTTACGAAGGAATGGAAGGTTTTTACCACTTTTAAGGTTGTACAAAAACGACTCAGAGTCGTATATCATTTCGAAGGTTGCAGTACAAAGAACAGGTTTTTTTGTAATTCGATTAATTTCAATTGCCTGGTTCATTTCGCTTTCAACAAATAGGGTATATGGGCCAGACATATAAGCTTTGGCTTTGTGTTGCCCATGGTTATTGGCCTTTTGTCTAGCTTTCATATCTGGCAAATCCAACATAATTAAATCATTGTATTTGATATGGTTATTTTGTAACCAGGTTTCTGTTTCCTTTCTATATTTTTCAAGTCGGGAAGTTACAATGGTGCCGATTTTACTACCAGGAATAAAAAGGGGAGGGGCAGTTAGGATAAAGTTTCGGTATTTTTCGCCGTCGTCGTTTTGTTCAGGCAAAGGATCAGGGCAAAGAACCCCATCGATATCAAAGCAAGCTTTTTCTAATGCGGTGTGATTCAGGATATTCCATTGAAAAAAGCGAGGCAGTGGAACTGATTCAAAATAGTAATCTACTAATTTTTCTTTGCCTGGAACCACATAGATTGCACAATACTTGATGTTGTATTTAAGGGATAATTCTTTTAAATTTTCTTTACATTCATTGAGTGCAGAGCCAGAGGCAACGCTATCGTCTACTACAAGTACTTTTTTATTTTCGGAGCCATCGAAAAATTGAGCTCTAGCACCAGCTTTATAGATGTATCCATTCATAAAGGAATGTATATCCGTGTAAGGTTTATTCAGGTAAAGTGCAAGCAAATTTGCTGGTAACATGCCACTTCGAGGAACCCCAACTATTAGGTCGAAGTCTCTTGGAATGGTATGAAGTTTTTGAAGAATTATGTTGTTAAGGTCGGCTATGCTTCTGTAGTACATTGGTCTTAATTAAGGTGTTCCAGAATTCGGGAGTAAATTTCAGCCACATTACTTTCCCAAGAATGAGATCGTGCAAAGCGGATACGTTCGATGCGGGCTTCCTCCGATTTATCTAATATGGCTTTTTCAATGGCATGTTGGTAATCTTCTACATTGGAGCAGAGGTAAACATGGTTTTTAAAGAGTTCCATGGTTTGGGTATGAGTAGCCAGAACGGGTTTACCCATTGCAATATATTCATCCACTTTTCTAGGGTAATTTCCAATGGTTATTTCATTAATCAATTGAGGATTCATACAAACATCCATGCCATGAATAAATTCAGGAACCCTGTTTTTGGGAATACTACCAAGGAAATGAACATTGGGCAGTTGGTGTAAGGTATGGGATTTAAAGACGGCATCTTCACCACCAATCATAATAAAGCTGTAATTTGGTTTACTTTTAGCTAGTTCATAAATTAAATTGGCATCCAAACGCATGCTATTTATATCTCCAATATAGCCAATGAGTGGTCGGGTGAATTTGCTTAATTCAATCGGACCGTTTCCTTCCATATCAGGATTATATGCTGAGAGGTCAACTCCTTGTCCGACATTGAAGCTTTTAGGATTGAATTGTTTAGCAAAGTCTGCTAATTGAGGAGAGTTTGCTACTACCAAATCGCTTTTTGCAATCAATAAAGGTTCTAATCTGGGGACATGCTTCTTCCAATAGTTCATTGGGTGCAAGTTGTCGCGACGATAATAAACTGAAAGTTTGGGTTTAAGAAAATCTTTGGAATAAAAGCTGCGGTAAATATCGTTATCGATAAAATGAATATAATTTTCGAAACCGAGATTTTTTGCCCACTGAGCTATAAATTTATAGATACGGCGGTTGTTGAAATTGTTGACGATATCAAACAAGGGGCCATCTGGAAGTCCATTTACAGATAGAATTGGGAAAGTAAAATCCAGGACACTTAAATTTTCTGAAATTTTCCTGACGGGGTGTTTTTTCTTTTTGAGCACCTCCAATCTATTCTTTGTTTCGGATTTGCCTTCATTTCGATAAAGGGTCATTAAGTCAAGTGGACTATTGACATAAAGCACCTTGTTTTGTTTAGCAATTTCTTTAGCAATATCGATGGCATTGGAGCCAATTGGGATATCCCAAGATTGAAGTCCGGTGAAAATAAAATGGTGACCTTTCATTCAGGGGGATTTAACCCCACATTTGATAATTTAGTTTCATTATCTAATACATCTGAGTTTAATAAAATAGCCATAGACATATAAATAAGAACATTGGTAGGCATTTGTCCTAAAACGGCATTTCCATAAGAAGCAACCATAATTCCGAACATACCGGAAGCTAAAGCAGAAAGTAGGAGTTTAAGTTTTTCATCCTTGACTTTAAACATGATTCGATAGCTTGCCTTAATTAGGATATAGAATAAAATAAAGAGGTGCATTGCTAGTCCAACAATACCTTGCTCCACCCAAATTAATACATACCAGCTATCGGTAGGAATTTGAGATAAATAGGCATTTGGCAAAAAGCGCTGTGCTTTAACTCCTCCATGTCCTATTCCTCCTCCGAAAGGGCGGGAAGCCATATAGTTTTTTAGTAATTTTTGATTGTTAAGTCTTACTTGAAGAGAAGCGTCATTGGGGTCAAAAGCAGTACGCATTCTTCGAATATCGGCATTTCCTTGTCCAATTGTTGTAAATTTAAAAAACACAATAAGAGCAACAAGAAAGAAGCCACCAATAGACATAGCGACGATGTTTTTTCGAAGAAGAACAAACAAACCGAATCCGGCAAAAGGCACAGACAAGGCGCCACGGGTTCCTGAAATAACCAATCCGTATAAAGCTAAGATTGCAACGGAGTAGAAAAAGAACTTTTTTAATTTTCCATCAGTTGCCATGCCTGCAATTAAAGCAACTACGGCAGAATATCCTTGATTGGCACCAAATTGTCCTGCATCGCTTAGGAATGAAAAGGCACGCAGTTTGCCAAAAAGGATATGGGTTTTGGCATTGCCTTCATTAAGCCAGGCTTGTTCTGCAAAATCTACTCCCACTTTGACTTGCATAATTCCTTTTAGTGTTGCAAGGATTGATAGAGCTCCCCAGATATAAAGAAAGATGTAGATTTTTTTTGTGTTATCAATAAACAAAAGTGTTAGTGGTACAATAAGGAACATGTAAATTCCAACGCTACGGCCTGAGAACCATGCAGCGAAACTTCTGGCTTCAGGGTTAATAATTTGGAATATAGAGTACATAAACCATACAAAAGAAAGCAGAGTAATATCCCTTTTGGCAGGAGTCCAATTCATTCGTTCTTTGAATCGGTTAAAAAGTAAAGCGATATAAGTGAAAATAAGAATAGCATCCATTCCTAACCCAACCTGCAAATCTTTGGCATATCTTCCAATACCAAGAAGTAAAAAACCTAAGATGACCGCTGTATAGAGTCCAATTTGAGGAGATTGAAACAATAGATAGCTAAAAACGCCTGCACCCATTATACCAATGCAGCCCGCCAATCCTAAAATTTCAAATTTGATTACGATTAGTGCTGCCAAAAGTACAATTCCTAAAATAATCAAAAGATTGACCGGGTTTTCAAGCCTGGAGGAGCCAATGCGACTATCAAAAGGGTTTTTGGATTGTAAGTTAGACATGACTGGTTTTGAAATCTATCCCTTTTTCTTTAAAAATTGATGGAATATTTGAATATAGAATTGTTTTCCTTCTTTAAAGATTTGATAAAATTCAATTGGAATATCTTTATTAAAAAAGTATAATCCTAAGTAAATTCCGACCATTGTGAATAATATAGAAGCAACAGCAACCAATAATAGGGATTTGAAAAGAAATACTGCAATTAAATCGCCAATTATGTTTGCTGCAACCATAAAAAACACCTTAATCGCATTAACTTGAGGTTTATTAATGCTGTCTAAACCAATTCCTGTCATCCGGTCGATCGGTAGTAGTAGTCCATAGATTGAAAAAATTCTAACAATATCTGCCACATTAGTTCCTGTAATTGGTTCCACAACTGAGAATTTATCACCTCCAATTATCCAAACAAAAAGATCTGCAAAAAGGAAAGTGGTTAAACTAATAAGGACAAACAGATAAGTAAGGGCTCCTGAATACGAATAGAATAATTTTCTAACTTCATCAATGTTCCCTTGCAGGCTTGCCTTAGACATTTTGGGGAATGCAGTTGCAACAAAACTTCGAAGAGGGATTTGTTGCATTTCAGTTAATTTAATAGGTATACTATAAAGGGCAACAGCTGTAGGTCCAAGAGGACTTAAGCTAATAATGACGGTGTCGGCGCTTCGGAGTAAGTTGGTTCCGATAAGGGTAAAGGTAGTATACTTACCAAAGTGTAAAAGTTGAGAATTAGATTCTTTAGTTGCTTTCATAAAGGAAAATGTTCCGTCCCAACCAGCAATTATAGAAATGGAAGAGGTAAGTAAGTTTACCAATATCATACACCAGATAAGTTGATACAAATTCCAATGAAGGAAGAAGTAACTGGCTACCACACAACAAAAGAAAGTAAAGCTATTAACAGCCTTAAGCAAAAGGATTTTTCCATAATACCTATCTGCTTGAAGAATAACCATTGCATTGTTCCAAGGTAAATTAAGGATAGAAAGCAAAGGATACCAAGAAAAAAACATTCCATAACCTGATTGTTTGATTGGATTTTCAAACAAATAGTTACAAATTAACATAAGAATTGCAATGGCAGAAGTGGAAACCAAGCCAATTAAGGCATTTGATCCAATGATTTGAATCCTTTGTTTTGGATTTGCGCCAGAAAGGAAACGAATAACAGCAGTATTGGTTATACCAAATCTAAACATTTCCATAAAAGAAGCACCTGCAACAAAAATGACAAATTCCCCAAATTCTTCCAGAGGCAAGGTTCGAGTAATGAGAGAGAAACTAATTATGCCGAAAAAGGCGATTACCAAATTTCCGGATAGCGAAAGAAAATTATCCTCTTTGATGATTTGGATTAATTTCTTTTTCATTCCTTGAAGGATTAAATTTCATTTTTGGAAAAGAACTGGAATTGCATATATTCTTTAAAACGAATTCTCATTTTGGAACGTTCTTTTGGTAATTCTCCTATTAAAGCTTCAGCTTCTTCTATTTCGGTACCATTTATAATATATTGAGTATTACCCCCATTTAAAGACTGGAAATGATTTAGGGCGGTTTGATCTGAATTAGCCCAAGTTCGATTGGCACGGCAAATTAGAACAGATAAGTCTGCAGAATAAACAAGGTCGGATGAATAATCATTTTGGATAATAGAAGGCAATTCAATAAATATTAAATCGGGTTCGAAATCTAAGTGGATATTGTAATCTGAAAGGATATTTTCAATATTCAATTTTTGGTAAGTCTGGTTACTTAGTTTCCTTTCAAAGTATGTATTTTGAGGGAGAAATTCGGAAGGGTGCTTTAAAATTTGGCTTTCAAAGTTGATTCTTGGATCTTGGTATCCTAATAATCTTTGAACTATGGAATAGGTATTACCTTGTTCATGAGAAAAATTCGGGTTGGAAAAATTAACAAAAATGACCTTTTTACCTTTTTCAATTAATGCTTTTGTGATATTTCCAATTAATACAGTTTTTCCTTCTTTATCTTGAGTGCTGAAGAAAAGAATGGTTTTTGTTTTTTTGTTAAAATGATTTTTGTCGGTCGTATGAACTAGATGTTGAGCTATAAGCTGAATTAATCGATTTTGAATCCCTTCAAAATCAAGAAATCGTGGGTTTTTGTATATTTTAGGCAGCATACCCAGCGGTTTCATATTCAGAATTTTAGATGCTTTATCTAAGTTAGTTAGGGTATCATTAAAATATTCCATCATTAAAATGAGACCTAATAAAAGAATTCCGCTTACAAAAGCAGCACCTATGATAATTAATTTTCTTTTTGTAGGATTAGGAGAAATGGGAAAATACGGGGGGTCAATAGTTTTAAGATTGGCCGAAAGTTCGCTGTCTTGCAGTTTCAGCTTTGCCAGGTTAAGTCCGTGTAAAATTTCCAAATAACCTTGTTCTGAAACAGAAATTTCTCTTTCAATACGTTTTATGTTTGCACCAGCGGGAGCGTATACTGCATATTGTTTTTGAAACTCTCGTTTTCTTTGATCCATTACCAGGAGTTTGGCTCTTAAGTTTTCTGCTTCAACTACGTTATTAAGCCACTCATTGAGCAAATTATTAAGAGGCAATCCATTGGTAGTATTTTGAAAACTATATAATTCTTCTACATTATTTTTAATATCTAGTTTTAGAATTTCCGATTGTTTTTTTAATTTTAGGAGATTAAGCTGAGCTAATTTACCGGTATCTTTTCTTGTTTCAAAATTTGCTATTTCGTAATTTAGTTCACCTAACTTTTTCTTTTTTTCAAGAAGATCATCACTTTTTAATTGAACAAGTTGTTGGACATCTAACTTTTTTTCAATCCGATTAATTGCTGCCTCATGTCCGGCTAGTTGAGCTTTTTTATTGTTATAATCTACATCAATATCTTCCTTAACAACAGCAACGGCCTTACTTTGTTCATAGTAGTTGATAATATTGTTTCTTTCATTGAATTCCAGTAGCTTATCTTCGGAATACTTTAATTGTTTGTTGGCTTCCCTTAATTGGTTTTCGAAATATTTAATTACTTCATCTGATTTGTTTTCCTTTATATACCGATAGTTTTTTATACAAACTTCGCTAAACATTTCCAACGTTTGTTGGCAAATACCAGGATCATCTACTTCATAGCTTAATTTAATGAGATCGCTATTATTCATTCGGACTGCCTTTACGCTTGAAACCGCCTTTATGGAGTAATGAGGGTCTTCGTAATTTAGGAGTTTATATACAAAATTGGTATCACTGCTATTCATCAATTGAGTCAGGTTACGGACCGTTAGTTCATAATCATCTTCATTGATAGAAGGAGGAAGGTGTTTGTCTCTGGAATCAGTATCTCTGAATGGATTACCAGAATTGAAAGAAGTGCTAATAGAGTCATAGGCCGCAGGAGAACTTCTTTTTCTAACAATGTATCGATAAATATATTTTGGTGTAAGAGCTTTTAGTTCTTTGAAGGATTTTTCTGAGATGTATTTAGGGTCGGGTTTCCCAAGTAAAAGGTGTTGGCTGAGGAGTCTAATGGCTATTTCTTCTTGAGTGGCCCTTGAACTGATAATGTTAAGAAGGTTGTCGAAGGCTGTGTTTGTAACGAAATAATTAAAGGTTTTATCCATTTCAATGGATGAACCTGTTGCCAAGCCTGTAAAAAGAACCGTTTGTGAGGAATAAATTAATTTTGGATTTTTCGTTAATGCAATTGCCAAAACTGCCATTAAGAGTGGAACAGCGATAAGAAGTATAAGGTGTTTGCGGATTAAACGAATAAGGTCGATAAGTTTCACACTATTTCTTTATTTGATAGTTAAGAAAAGAAAAACCAGCAATTTCTTCCAAAACCTGTTTGGCGGAACTAAATTCGGATTTGGCTTTTTCATAATCTGATTCGACCCTAGTTACGATATCCGATACTCGAACGTATTCAGTAACCGTAATGATTCCATTTCTAAATTCAGTTTCAATCATTTCTTGGTTTACCCTGGCATTTCCAATTGCGGAAGATTGTATGCTTAGCAATCTTTGTTTTAATAGCAGATCTTCATAAAGTCTAATAATTAACTGGGTTAATTCTGTTTTTTGGTTTTCAGCCATTTGTTTTGACTGCTCAAGTTCAGCTTTAGCCCTATTAATTTGGTTTTTGCGATCAATTAAATCTACAATTGGAAATTTTAAATACAAACCAACACCATAATTCATTTGCTGAGATGTGGAATTAGAAATTGTTGTTGACTGTGTATTGTTACTTAATGAATAATTGTCGAAAGTTCCGTATCTTGAATCTGCCTGAATACCAAGGTTTCGCATCCAATAGTTTTTTTCAGAGCGAAGATTGGCATTTTTAGCAAGTATATCAAGCACTCTGAATTTTACAGCAGCATTGTGTTTAAGTGCTGAATCTAAAATTACTTCTAATGGTGGAATTGTAATTTCGGACTTGGATAGACTATCTAAACCTGAGGATTGCGAAAAGGAGAATTTAAAGTTAAAAAGTAGAAGAAGAAAAATGGTAACAGCGCTTGTTGGTTTCATTGGTGGGCAATTATACCGAACTTTTTTGTAAAAGGGCAGGTATTGTTCTGAGGATTAACTTTAGGTCATACCAAATGGTATAAGTGCCATTAATAAATAAATCAGCATATTCATTATCTAGTTTTTTTCTTTCATCTTCGGACATATTTCCTCCTTTTCCTCTTAATTCAACCTGCCAAAGGCCTGTTATTCCTGCCGGTGCTAAAAATCTTTTAGAAAGTTCATCCGCCGTAAGTTGTTCTGCTTCATAGATTGGAAGTGGACGATTTCCTACGATAGACATATCGCCTTTCAAAACGTTAATGAGTTGGGGTAGTTCATCAATACTAGTATTACGTATAAATTTTCCAACTCTGGTAACCCTTGGGTCATCTACTATTTTGACAAAGGCCGATTTTGATTTTGCAAGTTCAAGTTTTTGTTTGTTATACCAATAGTCACAAATAGCGTGATTTCCTATAAACAGTAATGGGGAGCATGTTTCTCCAATTGGCAAAACGCTACAGCAAGGACAAGGAGCTTCAAAATCGATAGTAAGTTCTTCGGAGGCTTGTTTGTATTGGTTTTTTTCTTTGGCTAGTTTTTTCAATTCTTGGTCAGCCCCTGTTCTCATGGAGCGAAGTTTGTAAAAATCAAAAACTTTTTGTCCTACCCGTTTTGATTTATAGAATACTTTTCCTTTAGATTCGAGTCGGATGGCGATCATAATGATAATTAGAAATGGGCTTGCAAAAAGCAAGACCAAACTAGCTACTAAAATGTCAAATCTTCTTTTGGATGCAGGAATATTGACTATTCCAACGGGTTTTGAGACAATAGCTTTGGGTTTTACCTCTTTTTTGAATTGACCGAGAAATTTGATTCGTTCGACTAACTTACCTGAGTTTTCGTCTTTTATTAGAAAAAAATCATCAAACCCCTTTTCAAATGCCATTTTGTAAAGGGCTGGATTAAATTGAAAGGACAATAGGATAAATGCAACATTCTTAAAGGAATCAGCACTTCTAAATTGGTCCAATAATGGCATAGCATTGCTTTTCGCAATCAAGTTGTATTCAAATAATACTGCCACAGGCTTGATTTCCTGATTCAAAAACTGGCTTGCTTTTAATATGTCTTCAGCTTGTTGAAATTGGTAACCAGCAAGCTCAAATTCAGTTTCGAATTTATGAAATGGAGTTCCTATATACAGTATTGTTTTATTAGATTCCATGGACCATTGATTAATGTGAACAGAAATAGCATGTATTTGTTTCAATTACCATGAAACAGAATAATGTAGCGGATTTAAGTTCTTTTTAATCACTTCTTCTAATTCTTCCGGATTGAATGGTTTTGTTAAATAATCTTGTGCTCCAAGTTTATAGCATTTTATTTTTTCATTGCTTTCCGATTTAGAACTTAGCATCACCACCGGAGTATGTATAGTGAATCCTCGGTTACGAATAGATTTTAAAATTTCATAACCATCACATTCCGGCATTTGGATATCGCAAATGACCAAATCAGGTAAGTTTTCCTCAAGCCACATAAAAGCTTCATTGGTATTGCTTTTATATGTTACATCGTACTGTTCGGATAAAAAGTTTTCAAGTAACAGGCCAATGTTTACTTCATCATCAACGATTAGGATTTTTTTATTCATGCTAATGGAAATTTTGGGGTTATAAAAAGTTAATTTTAATATCTTGAGCTACAAGGTTTACAGTGTTTACTACCAATTCAATTTTGTTGCCTATTTCAGGGTGTCCCGGTTCATCCTTGGCTAACATTTCAATGGCATGGATATCCTCTGAAATACTATTTATTCCATATGTGGCCAGAACGGGTTTAATTTTATGAGCTACTTGGCTTACTGTTTCAAAGTCACCTTCTATGTGAGCATTCTTTATCTTAACAACATCTAATGGTATAGTGGATAAAAAGGTGTCTAACATTTTCTTTTTTACTACTTGGTTACCTCGGCAGACAGTATCAATAAAACTAAGGTTGTATAGTTTGTTTGAAGTCGGAATGGTGGAGTCAAGTGTCATTTTAAATAATGAAGCTAGCTGTTTATTATTAGTTAAACTTAATTCAATAACAAGATTGAACTTCTGTTATAAGAACTGTTTGAGGAAGGTGAAAGTTTTGATAGGTTCGAAGACATCTATTCCGTAATGCAGAGGTTTTAGAAGCAAATTTTTCCAAGCCATTTGATTGGATTCTGGTTTTTTCTAATGTTTTTGTAGTGTTTGGATGAGTAAAAAAATGACAAATTTCCTCATTCTTTTCCAAATAGTTTTTGAGGAAATGGAATAATGGAAAAGTAACTTTTACCTGTGTAGAAATAGTTTTGGTCGACCCTGAAAGTAAATCTATTATCATAAAACTTGAATTCCAACTATTCATTCTTCTTGATTGTCCTTGTTCTTAATAAAATCATGACTTCATACTTGAACTGGAATTTTTTTGTTTCAATGCAAGAAAAAAATGTCAAATATTTTTCCAATAATAATTAGAGTCTTTGGGATAGCAATTAACCCATTACCTAAACATAAATTATAAAAGTGCCAACTTTAGTTAAGGATAAGATTATTTCCAAACACTCTGGATTCCTGGCAGCTTTGCTTTTGGCGACATACCATTTGAATTATCAAAAAATAAAGTTTTGGTCAAAGGCATTACCTAAGATGTATAGTAGCATTTTTCTGCCTGCATTATATTATTGGCATTTTAATATATCCAAAAGCATGAAAACAGAGGTTTGAAAATAAGCCCCCATGCAGAAAACTAATAGATTAATAGGTAAGATGGCTTAGAAATCAAGTTGTAGATTTAGCATCGGGCAACGATAGAGGCAAGTAGCCCACAGGACCCCTACGGCGTTAGCCTAGGGGGACGAGGACTACAGCCGATAGCGTGACCCGAACGCCCATGCATTTTTTTTGGGTTTTGCAAGAAAGAATGTTGGGCGGAGGGGGCCCGCAAACTCCGTATTTTAGCATACCTTTTATTTGTTCTTTTGTCTTTTCCCAATTGAATTTGAGAGGTGTAGAAATAGCAAGTATTTTATTGTTAGTTCAAGTCAATTAGTTATGATTTTTATGGTAGAATAATTGTCAAGGTTTTAATTTCCCCGGTTAAATTTATTTATGGGCTGAGAGATTATAAATCATGGGTCAGCTTCTTACTTATAGAATAAGGTAAATAAGTTGTTAATGATAGCCATTTGTAGACTGGTTATACAGGTAGTTGTTTTTTTTTGGGAAATTGTTACCTTGGCTTTTCAATCTGAAGAATGGTTGGAATATTAAATAAGTCATTTCAAGAAATGGTCATTAATCATTTTGGGGACGAGAATTGGGAATTGGCATTGGAAAGAAGCGGAGAAGAGGTGAATTTTTTTCGTAATAATGAACCTTCCGGAATAGATTCATCGTACAAGATTGCCAAAGCTTTGTCAGAGTTGAAGAGTATTCCGGTAGATTATATTATGAAAACCTTTGGAGAATGGTGGATAATTAATACTTGTTTGGTGCGATTTGCTGATTTTATTCAAGTTGAGTCCACTACATTTTCTAATCAATTACTTCAATTGCCAAACTTTCATAATCGTTTAATGTTTTTATATCCCAATTTGTTATTGCCGGAAATACAAGTATCAGTACCCAACTCATCAAATTTATACCTTCATTTTGACTCTGCTATTTTAGGAAATGCAAGTTTTATTGAAGGGTTGATATACGGAATTTCAAAGAGTTTTAATGTTAATTTAGTTGTAGAACTTGTGAAAGGCAAGGAAGCCAATAGTGATTTATTTAAGCTTAGCTGGTGAGATGAATAATATGGAATTTAATTTCTCAAAAGAGCAATTCAATCGGATTTTCCCATTTTATTTTTTACTTAACGAAGACTTGGAGCTGGTTTCGCTTGGGACTTCATTGGAAAAAATTTGTCCGAAACTTAAGAATAAGAAGTTGTCGGAAGTTCTTACGATAAGCCGACCAACCATCAAACGTATTAATTTTTTTTCTATTGTAAAATTAGCTAATCAATTGATTAGCATTGAAATTAAGAATGAGGAAAAGCTTACACTTAGGGGACAATTTGAATTTCTTAAAAACTCGAATGAAATAATTTTTTTAGGCACCCCTTGGTTTGCCTCGATGGATGAAGTAGCGAATCGAAATTTAACAATAAATGACTTTGCCTACCATGACTCGCATACTGATTTGCTTCACGTATTAAAAGACCAGGAAGTATATGCGGAGGATTTAAGAGGACTATTAAGTACAATTTACGATCAAAAAGTTGCAATTCGCAGAGCATCCAAGGAATTTAAAAGGCTGTCATTGGTTGCACGGGCAAATGAGGATGGAGTTATGTTCTTAAATACATCCGGTGAAATTACCTGGACCAATGAGAGTTTAACCAAGTTGTCTGGTTATTCTGCAGAAGAAATTAAGGGTCATAGTCCATTCCGGTTGTTTGTAGGTGAGCAAACAGATAAAGAGTTAATTCAAAGGGACCAAGAATCGATATTGCTAGGAAATGGTTTTACTACGAACCTCATTTTATACAAGAAAGATCGTACTCGATTTTGGGCTCATTTTGTTTTGCAACCGCTAAGGAATGAGTTAGGGGAGCTAAAAGAGTTTTTTGGAATAATTCAAGATATAACAGAGGATAAGGCCAGAGAAGAGAAGTTGAAGATTCTTTCTCAGATGGCGGAAGAAAATATAAATGCTGTTGTTATTGCAGATGCTGAAGGCCGTATTAATTGGATTAACGAGAGTTTTGTCCGAATGACCGGTTATACATCGGAAGAAGTTATGGGTAAAAAACCAGGTTCTTTTCTTCAAGGTCCGGAAACAGATACAATTGCGGCAGAATACCTTTCTTCACAAATTAAAAAGGGAGAACCATTTAATACTGAAATTGTTAATTACACTAAATCCGGTGTTAAATACTGGGTAAGGATTCAAGGGCAGCCAATTAAAAATGACAAGAATGATATTATTGGATTTTTTGCACTTGAAGAAGAAATAACTAAGGAGAAAGAAAATGAAAGACGATTCCAAAAGGCCTTAGAAAATATTGGAGATAATGTTTGGGAACATGATTTTACTACCGGAATAACCTATTTTTCGAAATCTGAAAATGCTTTTTTGGGTTATCCAACAGATGAACTTATTAAGAATCAACAACTTTGGAGACAACGAGTACACCGTTCTGATATACATAAGTTACTTGAAAGTGAAGAAAAGGTAAAGCAGGGTCTGGTGGATAACCACAACCTTGAATATCGAATTATCAGGAAGGATGGAAGTGTAAGGTGGGTACTCGACAGAGGTGCTGTTATTGAAAAGGACAGTAAGGGTAAACCCTTAAAAATGACTGGTATTCATACAGATATTACCAGTACCAAACATTTGGAAGCTGAATTAGGTAATCGGGTTAAACAATTTCAAACCCTTTCTGCTAATGTTCCAGGTGTAATTTTCGAATTTGAATTTAAAAAGGATGGCAGGGAAAAATGGAGATACATAAGTCCGGCGATTGAACGGATTTTTGGAATTAATCCAAATGAAATTGAGAATTATATAAACTTTATTCCCAAAGAGCAGCAAAGAGGAATTATTAAGAAAATAATTAATTGTCAAAGGACTCTTGAAGCTTTATATGCTGAAACTAAAATTGTAGTTCCAGGCCAACCCATTCGTTGGCATTCTATTCAAGCTTCCTATTCCTACCAAACCGAAGCCGGAGAATTTGTATATACTGGGTTTATGGTAGATATTACCGAGCGGAAAAATGCCGAACAAAAGCTGGAGGAACAGCGGAAATTTTATGAAGACATATTAAATAATATGCCTGCTGAAATTGCTGTATTTAATGCCAAACATGAATATTTGTTTGTAAATCCGATGAGTATTCGGGATGATAAATTGAGAAAATGGATAATTGGAAAGAGAGATGAAGACTATTGTGAATTGCGGAAAAAACCATTGAGTTTGGCTCAAGGTCGCAGAACTACTTTTAACAAGGTTGTTGAAGCAAAGATCCCAAGTGAATGGGAGGAAAGGAATATTAGACCAAATGGAGATGAGCAATATGTTCTTAGGCGTTGGTTTCCTGTAGTTAATAAGAAAAATCAGGTTGTGTTGGTTATTGGTTATGGCATTGATATAACTGAACGTAAAAAATTTGAACAAGCAATAATTGCCAATGAGGAAAAATACCGAGGTATCATTGAGAACATGAATCTTGGTTTGATGGAAATGGATCGTACTCACCGCATTGATTTTGCTAATCAAACCTTGTTGAAAATGACGGGTTTAACAGAGGAGAAGGCTAGAAACTATGATGTGACGAAATTTTTTTCCTATGAGAGTGCAAAGGAGGCAGAATATATTAAAATGCTTGGTTTGGAAGGGGTTAGTAAGGCTTATGAAATTCAAACCAAAGTAAAGGGTAGAAAAGGTTGGTGGTTTATTAGTACAGCTCCAAAATTTGCTCCAACAGGAGAATTAGTTGGTTCTGTTATTATCTGTCTTGATATCACTAACCAGAAAAAACTCGAACATGAATTAATTAAGTCCAGAGAGCGAGCAGAGACTCTTTCAAAAGCTAAGGATTCGTTTCTGGCAAACATGAGCCATGAGATCCGAACGCCAATGAATGCTATAATTGGTATGGGAAATCAATTGGCTAAAACCAATCTGGATGAAAAACAAGGTTTTTTCTTAAACACAATTAATACTGCTGCAGAAAATCTTCTCGTTTTGATTAATGATATCCTGGATTTATCTAAAATTAAAGCAGGAAAATTATCAGTAGAGAATATCCATGTAAAATTAAATTCCATTGTTAATAATGTAATTCAAATGCTTGTTCATAAAGCATCTGAAAAAGGAATTGATCTTAAACTTTCTAAGTATGACAGTCAAATTTCAACTGCATTAAATGGCGATCCATACCGCTTGACCCAAATTCTTTTAAACTTGATGAGCAATGCAATCAAATTTACAGAAAAAGGGTCCGTTGAAATTAGCTGTGAGGTTCAAAATCAGACCGACCAGTATCAAATAGTACTTTTCAAAGTAAAGGATACCGGATTGGGTATGGAAAAAGAATTTATAGCTAAAATATTTGATCAATTCAGTCAAGAGTATGAATCGGTTAGCCGCAAATTTGGAGGAACGGGTTTGGGAATGAGTATTTGTAAAGAATTGGTTGAATTAATGGGGGGTGAAATTTTTGTAGAAAGTGAGAAGGGGGTCGGTACAACTGTTTCTTTCACCATCAAATTTAAACGTTCAAAAGAGGAAGGGGAAGAAGATTCAGTAATTGAAAATGTTTCCGGAAATTTCTTGGAGAATAAAGTGATTTTGGTTGCTGATGATAATGATATGAACCGGCTAGTTGCTGCTACTATTCTGGAAAACTACGGTGCTAAAATTATGGAAGCTGCTACTGGTGAAGAGGCAGTTAATGCTTTTGATTTGAATCAACCGGATTTGGTTCTAATGGATATTCAAATGCCTGTAATGAATGGGTATGAAGCAACCCAAATCCTCCGAAAAACAGGCAAAACAGTTCCGATTATTGCTTTAACAGCCAATGCTATTATTGGTGAAAAAGAAAAATGTATCAGCCTAGGAATGAATGATTACATCGCTAAACCATATAAAGAAGAGGAGATGGTTCAAAAATTGGTGTATTGGCTCAATGCTGAAAAGCCTAAAAAGCAATTAAGAACCATCGAAATTGTTGACGAACCTGCCGGATTATACGATCTGACCAATTTAATTGAACTTGGAAAGGGGAACAAAGCCTTTCTGAAAAAGATGGTAAAATTGTTTTGTGATCAGACCCCCGATTTGGTTCTGGAGATGAAGAGGGCATATACCGATAAGGATCTGATAAAACTGGGCTCACTTGCTCATAAATTGAAACCAAGTATCGATAACCTAAACATCCATTCCTTAAAATCGGTAGTGCGATCCATTGAAAATTTTGGAAAGGAAAACAATGACTCTCCTGAACTACCTGCTCTACTTAAAAAACTTTCTACTACCTTAGCCGAAGTTATAACTCAATTGAAAGGCGACAAAGCCAAAATAATGATTATTTAACCCCTTACTTTTTTTATGAATATGAAGAAAATTAGCACTCTCTTTATCGGTCTTGCCTTTCCAGCCGCAATCCTTTCCCAAAATGCCGGTTGGGTTGATAGTAGTTTTGCAACTTCAGGGATTTTTTATAAAGATTTTGGAGCGCAGGATAACTTGACAACAGTCTTGGTTCAACCGGATGGTAAAATTGTTTCTGCAGGTACAGCGCTTACTCCGGCCTTCTCAGGGCAATTGTTGCTTATCAGGCAAAATGCCGATGGGAGTTTAGATAATACATTTAATGATACAGGTTCCGTTACCTTCACTAATTTCCAAGAAAGCTATGCATATGCCCTGGCAAATGAAGCAAATCAACAATTATTGGTGGCAGGTACTTCGGCTGATCCCAACTACGCTTTTTCGGGTTTGGTTGCTAAATTAAATGCCAATGGTAATCTAGTCCCTGAATTCGGTACAGGAGGATGGGTTAATTACCGTTTCAATGGTGATACCTATTTCTATTCTATGAAGGTTCTCCAAAATCATCAAATCCTTTTAGCAGGAACTGCAATTGATACAGCTTATAACAATGTCCCGATTGTTGTTCGGTTAAATGAAAATGGTAGTCTTGACTCTACTTTTGGTGTAAATGGGGTAGCTTCAGTACCTGTAAATGAATTGGATAATCGGTTTAATAAGTTGGTTGTTCATCCGGATGGTAGCATTTTTGCAGCTGGTCATTTTGGGAATCCTATTACTATTGATGGTCAAACGGATTTTGATATTTTGGTGGCTAAATTTACTCCCAGTGGACAACCGGATTCGAGCTTTTCAGGTGATGGAATTCTGATTGATCGGGTTTCCAATGATTATTTAGATGATATTTTTGGACTTGCTTTAACCGATAATGGAAGCGTTATTATAGCTGGATATACTACCAAAAATGATTTTTCATACGATGCCATTTTGTTGCAATATGACGAAAATGGTGTACTTGATAACTCTTTTGCCACGAATGGTTTATATAGGTTTGATGCCGGTGCACAAGATGTATTTTCTGATGTATTAATTCAAGATGATGGCTCCATTGTAGCCGTAGGTACTTCCGGTGGTTTCTTCTTTGATAACCGCGATTTTCTTGTTATACGTTTGAAAGATAATGGGAATACGGATAGTCAGTTTGGTGTTGACGGAGTTGTAACCACTGAAATAATGGGTTTTATGGATGAAGCCAATGCTGTATGTCTGGATTCTGATGGTAAGCTAATAGTGGCAGGTAAAACAAACAATGGCGACCAAAACGATGCATGTGTTGTAAGGTATTGGGGGCAAGGTGATGATACAGGGGTGGATTTGCCCTTGGAACATCGATTGAATTTGTATCCAAATCCTGTTCATCCTGGTCAACCCATTCAAATTCAGTCCAATGCTAAATTCTCTCAATTTGAAATTAGTGATGCTAGAGGAACGTTAGTCTATTCTAAAAACCTCAGTTTGGGATCTGGTTCAATGACGTTCCAATTGCCGACCTTGCACTCGGGCCTATATTTTGTTAAAATTGATAATCAAGTAGTTAAGCTTTTGGTTGATTAGTTGAAATAAGTATAACAGAGGAAATTTTAATTACTAATTAGGCGTCCGATAATTAGGCGGGTACCTTCGCAAATGTGTCAAGTTTTGTTCAAATATTATCAGGCTCAGGTCCGGGCTATACGTTCCTAGTCCTCGTCGCCCTAGCTAGCGCTACGGGCTCCTGTGGGCTATCCACTTCTATCCCTACCCGACCCGAA
Source organism: Bacteroidia bacterium (assembly GCA_019695265.1). NCBI lineage: Bacteria > Pseudomonadati > Bacteroidota > Bacteroidia > Bacteroidia bacterium. Next base: position 24,243 of record JAIBAJ010000054.1, read on the forward strand.
CCCCAAATTTTAGCATTCCAAATTAGTTTTTCATAATGCTCTGTAATGAATTTTAATTATTTCAATTAAATTAGAGTCTGCTGAAAAAGTCAGAAATGCAGTGGATTTCAATGTTTCCTATTTCGCTCTAAGAAGTTTACAATTAGCTGGCTATTTGTCATGTGTACATAGGCAATTAAAGTTTTTACTCCTCCAAAAATTATCCAACCAGTTGTTGGGTTTAATCCTCTACACCCTGCCTTGTCCTCTAAAACGCTTTTAATCGGTTACCTATAACGTTTCGGGGCTTAAAGAAGTGGCGGTTTAGAAGCACGAACTGTCAGCCTACCACAAATGTAAGCAGAAAGCACAAATGTTTGATTAACCACTTCACCCGCCATTTCTTTTAAGCCCTTGTTATCA
>JAIBAJ010000055.1 GCA_019695265.1 Bacteroidia bacterium
TAAAATGTCAGTTATTAATGCAATAAGAAACAAAATTGTCCTTAGGATATTTGCATGTGTAAGAAATGAAAAAAAGTACGAAAAAAATTTTCAGTACAATGTAAATTGAACATAGAAATCCGATAGCCCGACCATGAGCCCTTGATAAATATGGAAAATCCACACCAAAATAGAAGGCGAATGGGACCCCCCAAATGAAAAAGAATCAACGGAATCAAGTTCTTATTGGAATGAAGTTTAAGCTATTGAGCTAATGCGTATCTTCGCAACCCCAAATTGGAACCATGTCTGACGATAAAAAAATAATATTCTCGATGGTGAAGGTGAGCAAAATTCACCCACCGCAAAAACAAGTTTTAAAAGATATTTACCTGTCCTTTTATTATGGCGCTAAAATTGGCGTGCTGGGATTGAATGGATCGGGAAAGTCGACTTTATTGAAAATTATAGCCGGCTTGGATAAATCGTTTTTGGGTGAAGTGGTTTTTTCGCCCGGATATACTGTTGGTTACCTGGAGCAAGAACCTCAGTTGGATGAGAGTAAAACGGTGAAAGAAATTGTGATGGAAGGGGTTCAAAAGGTGGTTGATATTTTGAAAGAATATGAAGAAGTGAATAATAAGTTTTCGGAGCCGATGAGCGATGATGAGATGAATAAACTTATTACCAGGCAAGGCGAATTAATGGATTTGATTGAGCAGAACAATGCATGGGAATTGGATTCCAAGCTTGAACGTGCCATGGATGCATTGCTTTGCCCGGAAGGTAGCACCCCGATCAGTGTATTGTCGGGTGGGGAACGACGCAGAGTAGCACTTTGTCGTTTGTTGTTGCAAGAGCCTGATATTTTATTGCTGGATGAGCCTACCAACCATCTTGATGCAGAGTCGATTGATTGGTTAGAGCAGCATTTGCAACAATACAAAGGAACCGTAATTGCTGTAACCCACGACCGTTATTTCCTTGACAATGTGGCAGGATGGATTTTGGAATTGGATAGGGGTGAAGGAATTCCGTATCAGGGTAATTATTCGAGTTGGTTGGATCAAAAATCCAAACGTTTGGCTCAGGAGGAGAAACAAGAAAGTAAACGTAGAAAAACTTTGGAAAGGGAGTTGGAGTGGGTTAGGATGTCGCCCAAAGGTCGTCATGCTAAATCAAAAGCCCGTTTATCGTCTTATGACAAAATGTTGAACGAGGATGTGAAACAGAAGGAAGATAAATTGGAGTTGTTTATTCCACCAGGACCCAGATTAGGAACCAATGTAATTGAGGCAAAGAATGTGGGTAAATCGTTTGGTAATAAGGAACTTTACCACAATTTGAATTTTAATTTACCTCCGGCAGGGATAGTTGGAATTATTGGCCCCAATGGTGCCGGTAAAACCACCATTTTTAAAATGATTATGGGAATGGAGAAGGCCGATAAGGGAGAGTTTATCGTTGGAGAAACGGTTAAATTAGGTTATGCCGATCAAACCCACAAGGATATTGATCCGAACAAAACGGTTTATGAGGTTATTTCGGGTGGAAATGAAGTGTTGGAAGTTGGAGGAAAAACAATCAATGCAAGAGCCTATGTAGGTAAATTTAATTTTACCGGACCTGATCAAGGTAAAAAGTGCGGTGTATTGTCAGGAGGAGAACGCAACCGTCTGCATTTGGCAATTACCTTGAAAAGTGGTGCCAATGTGTTGCTGCTCGATGAGCCAACCAATGATATTGATGTGAATACCTTGCGTGCCTTGGAGGAAGCTTTGGAGAATTTTGCGGGTTGTGCTGTAATTATTAGCCACGACCGTTGGTTTTTAGACCGGGTTTGTACCCATATTTTGGCTTTCGAAGGAAATGGTGAGGTGTATTACTTTGAAGGAGGCTATTCGGAATATGAAGAAAATGTGAAAAAACGCCTCGGCGACAGTGCTAACCGTAAAGCAAGATATAAGAAATTAGTAGCATAATTCAATTGGAAATAAAACCCGCTTTCCGGTTGGCTTTATGAAAAAAAGACTGAAGTATCCATTCCGTAATATTTGGAGGTTAGTATTCTTTGTAAATACCTTCATTAGTCTTGTTCCGTTGTATCCATTCTTTTTAGTTTGGGTAAACGATGAGAAGCACTTTAGAAAGGCCTTTCGGCTAAAGAAGGTCTGGGCCTGGTTAATGCTTTATCCATTAGGGGTGAGATGGATAGTGGAACAGGAGGAGGAATTGTCTGATGGACCTTATGTTATTTGTCCAAACCATACCTCCTATTTAGATATTATAGTTTCCTATTTAACCTTTCCGCTATACTACCATTATTTAGGGAAGGTGGAATTAACCCGATGGTTCTTATTTAATATCTTTTTTAAAAAGATGAATATACCCATTGATAGAGAAAATGGAAAAAGGGCTTATTCGGCTTTGGATCGTGCCAAAAAGGATTTGGATAAAGGAATTAGTATAGCTATTTTTCCGGAAGGAACAGTTTCTCCCAATGCGCCGGAGTTGTGTAGGTTTAAAAATGGTGCCTTTAAATTAGCCATCGATAAACAAGTACCTGTTTTGCCTGTTACCTTTATTAACAATTGGAATATTCTTCCAGGTAAAAATTTAAGTTATAAAGGAGGAGGACCGGGAAGGTCGAAAGTTATTATACATAAGCCTTTGCTTACAACAGGAATGGGAGAGGGTGATTATGAAGCCTTAAAAAATCAGGTTATTGGAATTATTGAAAATAGAATTGCTGCTGAAACCGGTATGAATAAGTCCTGAGAATTCTAGCTAAATTCTTGTTGCAATCCCGATATTTTTTGGTTTACTTTGCCAGGTGAGACGTCCTTTATCATTGATTTTATTGGTTATATGTTTGGTTGAGACATTACCAATTCGTGCACAATCTCTCCAAAAGGGATTTGAGGCTTTGAAGCAATACGATTATTTTCTTGCCAAAAAGGTGTTTTATAAGAAATTAAAGAAAGAGGTATGTCCTTCTTCCTATGGTTTAAGTTTAATTTACTTCGATCATTTAAATCATTTTCATTCATTGGATTCGGCCTGGAAATATATTCAACTTTCGGAACGTAGTTTTTTAGCCGAAAAGCCAAAGAAATGGGATAAATGGAAAGAGGATTTTGGGTTTGGAGCTAATTCGTTTCAGGTTGTTAAAGATAGTATTTATGAGAAGGATTTCAGGTATACAAAGCAACTAAGAACCATTGCCAAGTGCGAGAAGTATATGAAGGATTACCCGGCATCCGGCCATTTGCCCGAGGTGGAAAAATTAAGAAATACCATTGCATTTGAAAAATCTTCAGTTGAAAATACCTGGCAGGCTTACCAAAACTTTATGCAAACCTATCCCAAAGCCCAGGATTTTTCATTGGCCAAAGAGCGGTATGAATTGCTGTTATTTCAGGATTTGACCAGGGGAAATTCAATCGATGACTATGCAAAGTTTATTGAGAAATATCCTGAAAGTCCGTATGTTGAACAAGCTGAAAATTCTATTTATGCAAAAAGTACCAGAACCGGTGCCATTCGGGATTATTACGCTTTTATTAAGCGGTTTCCCAAAAACCACAATGTAGATGCTGCCTGGAAAAATATGTATGTATTAAGCACTACCGATTTTAGTCCGACCAGCATAGCCGAATTTAGATTAGAATATCCAGACTATCCTTATAAAGACGAGGTGCTAAAGGATTTTGATTTAAGCCGAACCAGTTTTTATCCGGCTAAGTTGGGAGAATTATGGGGTTATGTTGATAGTTTGGGAAATGAGATGATCCCATTTGTATATGAAAGTTGCGAACCTTTCTCTGAAGGTTTGGCTGAGGTGAGTGTTAATGGTAAGTTTGGGTTTTTGAATAAAAATGGTAGATTGGCTATCCCGGCAATTTATGATGAAGTTCAACCATTTAAAGGTGTTTTTGCAGTGGTGGTTCAAGGCGATAAATCAGGGGTTATCCATAAAACCGGACGACAAGTAATCCCTTTGGAATACGATGAATTGGATGATGAAAGTGAAGGGATGTTCAGGGCTGCTAAATCGGGAAAGTACGGTTTTTTAAATACCCAGGGTAGGGTGGTTATTGACTTTCAGTTTGATGATGCCTCCGATTTTAATGAAGGTTTGGCCTTGGTTAAAAAGAATGGTTTATTTGGATTTATTGATTCCAAAGGAGCTATGATTAGTGATTTTAAATACGACTGGGCCGGTAATTTTTCAAAAGGAATGGCCAAGGTTCAGAAGCTTGGTAAATTTGGTTATATCAATAAAAGCGGACAAGAATTTGTGCCGGTGGTTTATGATAAAATTGCTGAGTTTGAAGATGGCTTATCCAAAGCAGTTTTAAATGGAAAGTGTGGGTTTTTAGGAATGGATGGTAAAGTGATGATACCTTTCGAGTCGGAATGCAATCCGGACAATATTTTTGAGGAAGGATTCAGCAATGGCTACTCTAAATTTGAAACGAAAACAAAAAAGAAAAAAGGACCTCCGGTTTTGGAAAAGGGATTAATGGATAAAGAAATGCGAACCATTGTTCCTGCAAATTATGAAGATGTTGGAAAGCTTCAGGAAGGATTGGTGGCAGTGAAGAAAAAAGGAAAATGGGGGTTTGTGGATCTTAATTTGAAGATAATTGTTCCTTTTCAATTTGAAATGGCCTGGGAATTTAAAAATGGATTAGCCAAAGTAAAATTAGGCGGTAAACTAGGAATAATTGACCAGATCGGAAAGGTAAAAATACCTTTTGAATTTGATGAAATTCAGGATTCAAGATTAGGTGTATTGGTCGTGAGAAAAGGGGAAAAGTTTGGATTGATGGATGAAAATGGAAATTACTTGATTACTTGTGAGTTGGATGAGCTGTTACTTCCTTTAAAAGATGAATTGATGCAAGTAAGAAAAGACGAGAAAATGGCTTACTTTAATTTAAAAACCAGAACCTTTGTTTGGAAGGAGAATGGTTTTTAGCTTAAATCAGTTTTAATTGGTTTTCCCATTGGTTTTCTTTGCCATCGAAATAATCCTGAATCCTTTCTGCAACCTGATAAGCTTCCCATACGGCACAACGTTCCAATCCCATGCAATCCTCCCGAGTTGCAGGAGTAGTTCTACCGGTTTCCGGCTGGTATAATTGGATGATCCCGGGTTGATGCATATCCTGAATGAACTGTAATGGCAGTTTTTCCAAAACCGGCAAAGATTTCCCAATTTTTTTCCATTTTCCTTGATTTATGTCTTGCTTATAAACTGCAATTACAAAAAGGATTTTAGATTGCCGGATGAACTCCGGGCTAATTTCTTCGCTTTGACAAATGGAAAAAATAGCAACTTGGTTAAAACCTAATAATTGGCCGTACCCAAAGCGGTTTTTGGAAAGGGGTATTTGAACTAAATCTCCAATTTTCAAACGCTGCTTGTTTGCCATTTTTTTTTGGGATTGTTTTGGGGTATAAAAGTCTTGAATGAGTTAAAGATCTTCATTCATTTCCAGCATTTCATAGAGTTTAATACATTCCCGGGCTTCTTTAACGTCATGAACCCTGAGAATTTTTGCTCCACGTTCCAGCGCCCACATATGCAAGGCTGTTGTTCCATTCAATGCATTTTCAGGGCCTATTTCCAAAGCTTTGTAAATCATGCTTTTTCTTGAAATTCCTGCTAAAATTGGGTAATCTAAATGTACAAATTGGTCAAGCACTTTTAGAAGCTGAAAATTGTGACGTAAATTTTTTCCAAATCCAAATCCGGGGTCTAAAACTATATCATGCACTCCCAAGGCCTTAAGTTTGGTGGTTCTTTCGATAAAAAAATCCATCACCTCAGTAATAACATCCTGGTAGTTGGGTTGCAGTTGCATGGTTTCCGGTCTTCCCTGAATGTGCATTAAAATATATGGAACCTGCAGTTTAGCAATGGTTTCAAACATTTTTTCGTCCATGGTTCCACCTGAAATATCGTTGATTAGGCTGGCTCCCTGGTACACCGCATGTTTGGCTACCTCAGCTTGATAAGTGTCAATACTGATTATGGTTTGAGGGAAGTGCTTTAAGATTAAATCAATGTATGGCAATAGTCGTTGAAATTCATCTTCTGCTCCAATTCTAGTAGAACCATGACGGGTACTTTGCCCGCCTAAATCCAAAATATCGGCGCCTTCTGAAAGCATTTTTTCCACAAGGTTTAAAACCTCGGTTTGGTTGGTATATTTGCCCCCGTCGAAAAAGCTATCCGGCGTAAGGTTAACAATACCCATTATTTTGGGTTTGCTAAGGTCTAACAGCTTTCCCCGACAATTAATAGTTTGATTTTTCATATTTAAAAAGCCTTCCAATGTCCACCTCGCAGCAATACGATGATGCCATAAGATCATGCAAAGATATTTTTACAAAGAAGATGAAAGACTATGGAACTGCATGGAGAGTTTTAAGAACCAGCAGTATTACAGATCAGATTTTCATCAAAGCCCAACGAATTCGCAGCATAGAAGAGAAAGGAACCCAAAGGGTGAATGAAGATATTAGTTCAGAATTTATTGGAATGGTCAATTATTCTATCATCGGATTGATACAATTGCACCTCGCCGATAGCTCCCAATTGGATTTAGAACCCGAAAAAACTGTTCAATTGTATAACCGTTTTGCTCAGGAAGCAAAGCAATTGATGGAAGATAAAAACCACGACTACAATGAAGCTTGGAGACAAATGAGGGTTAGTTCATTTACCGACTTGATTTTAATGAAGATTATGCGAATTAGACAAATTGAGGACAATCAAGGAAATACCCTTATTTCAGAAGGAATCGATGCCAACTATTTTGATATTCTGAACTACAGCGTTTTTGCCTTAATCAAATTGGCAGAAGCAGGAAATTAAGGAAGTTTTTTTTGGTCCTTTAATTCCTTTTCCTGAATAATGGAATAACTGGAGAAAACAGATAAATTACCAACCGACTCTTTCCCAAAAAAATTTTCGCTAAAGCTTCGGTGCATTTTATGAAATGCACGGTTTTCCGGATAAGGCAAAGTATTCATTTCTCCCAAGCCCCAAAAGGTTAAATCGATGTATTTCCATTCAGGGTTTTGTGGGTGGTGTTTAACATAGGGTCGAATTTCGAATGGTAGCTTTTCTAATTCTTCGGTATTTAAATATATGATGGCTTGTTTGGTTTTTCCTGAATATAAATCAAAGCTTAAAAAGGAATCCCATTTGCCGGTTAAAAATAACCAGGGTAAAATTCCGGCAACAACCAATACTGCAACTTTGTATGCGCTGATTCGGTTGGGTTCCCATGTACCCCAGGCCAAAGCTCCTTGATTCCAAAACAATAAAAAGGTCAAGATTGCCATACCAATATTCCAAGGCCAGGTAATATAATTCCAGCTATGTCCAAACGGACCTAAACAGGCCAATATAAAGCCATGGGTTAAAATGGCCAATACCACAGCCACATTTCTGGTTTGTTTGAAAAATAAACCAATGCCGGTTACTACTTCCACTATGGCGATTATATAACCGGTGAATGAAGGAATATCGGTAATTCCTAGTGGAGATGTAAAGGGCTGAACAAACCAGGGATGTACTGATTCGATAAATGCAACATTGAACTTAAAGAAGCCACTAAAAAAGTACATGAAACAGAAGTATAACCGAATGCCTTTTATAGCATTGTCTGCCTCCTTTGGGTCGGACGTTTGATTTAAGGCCAAGCCCCAAAACACAAACAATAATTGCAAATAATAAGGCTGTATCCGGTTGTAATCGTATAACATCAAAAAAAGCAACAAACCTGTAAAGCCAACTAAAATAAGCCTGGTGTTCTTCAGAAATAAGGTCGCAATCATAGATGCAAAGAGCAATGCATAAAATACGTAATTCAGCCAGTCGGGTAGGGGAGGTAAAGCGTAAAAAACCGGTGCCAGCGGAAATAATCGCGGTGTCCAAACTTTAAAAGCCATTACTAGAAAGGCCAACATCAATATGGCTGAAACTCTTTTTATCCAAACTACCCTTGAATCCATAACAAAAAATTTTCCAAAACTAACTTTCTTTATGAATTCGCATTCCTGCTATTTCTTTTTTTCGAAAAAATACCAGCGTTCAGCTAAACTTTTTTTTGAATGAAAATTTGTTTTCCTTTACACCGAATAAAATGGAAAATACCTGGTTTATAATTGCCAATCCTAAAAGCGGAAAAGGCAAATTGAAAAGAGAAAAGGAAAAAGTACAATCCCTGTTGATGTCGGCCGGAATAACTGCTGAATGGCATTTTACTGATTACGCCGGCCATGCCATTGAATTGGCCAAACAGGCTTCTCTTCAAGGTTATTCCAATTTTATTTCAGCAGGTGGTGACGGTACCTTACATGAGGTCGTTAATGGACTCATGCTCTCTAATTTACCAACCACCTTTACTGTAGGCCTCATTCCAATTGGAACCGGTAACGATTGGGCTAAAACTTTTGAATATCCAATTCAAACCGAAAAGGCAGTAGAGCGAATTAAAACAGGCAATTCAATCTTACATGATGTCGGTAAGGTGGTTTTACAATCCGAAACCGGCGAAATTACCAAGTACTTTATCAATATCGCCGGACTTTGCTACGACGCCTTTGTAACACACCAAACCAATGTTGGTAAAGCTAAAGGTGAAGGTGGAAAGTTCTATTACCTCAAAACTATTTTAGCCAATTTGTTTTCTTACCAAAATACCTTGGTAATCTATGCCGTGGATGGACAGGAATTTTCCGGACCTATGTTTAATCTTTGTGTAGGAATTAATCGCTTTAATGGAGATGGTGTGCAACAATGCCCCTACGCCAAACCCGACGATGGCCTTTTCGATATAACTGCTTATACCGATTTTACCAAGCTTCAGCTTATTTCCAATTTACCTCATCTAAAAACCGGTGCCTTTGTAAAACACCCCAAAATGCGCATCCATACCGGAAAGGAAGTTAAGGTTAGTTCGGTACCGGAAGTTATGGTAGAAGCCGATGGGGAAGACTTGGGAATGACACCTGCAACTTTTTCCATCCTTCCTCAAGCTATACGAATGATTGTGTAAGATGTAACTTACCTTTGTTCCATGTCATTTCCTGTGTATTTGGATTATAACGCAACCACTCCGGTTTTATCCGAAACCATGGAGGTGGTATTGCCCTTGTTTACCCGTGATTTTGGAAATGCCTCCAGCAATACGCATCGATATGGTTTTAAAGCTGCAGATCTGGTAAAGAAATCCAGGGAACAACTGGCTTCCATACTCAATTGTGAACCCAATGAACTATATTTTAATTCAGGCTCAACCGAAGGTATTAATACCGCTCTTAAAGGCTTGTTTTGGACGCATGCTGCCAAAGGAAAGCACTTTATTTCCGTAAAAACAGAACATAAAGCAGTGTTGGATTGCCTGGATTTCCTCGAAACCCAAGGGGCGGAGATATCCTGGTTGGAAGTTGGAAAGGATGGAAGAATTCAACTCGACGAACTTCAAAAACTTATCCGTCCGGATACCATCGCTGTTTGTGTGATGCTTGCCAATAACGAAACCGGTGTAATTCAGGATATTGAGTCTATTTCTGCCTTGGTGCATCAAGCAGGAAGCAAGTTGGTTTGTGATGCTACCCAAGCTGTCGGAAAAATACCTGTGGATATTAAGCAATTGGGAGTAGATGTGCTCGCTTTCTCCGGACATAAATGCTATGCCATGAAAGGTATTGGCGGACTTTTCGTCAGACGCAAAAATCCCAGAGTTTCTTTGCCTCCGTTGTTGCATGGTGGTGGACATGAGAATGGTCTTCGAAGTGGTACTTTAAATGTTCCCGGAATTGTTTCCCTGGCAACTTCTCTCCAACTAGTTTATTCCGGTTTAACAAATGAAATTGAGCGTCAAAAAAAGTTACAGCAAATCCTGGAAGATGGTTTGCAAAGATTAGGATGCCTTACAGTTGCTTCCCAATCACCCCGATTGCCCAATACTACCATGGCTTTGTTGCCCGGTATAAAAGCCGAAAAGCTTATAACTCAATTGCCTGGTTTTGCTTTTTCAACCGGCTCGGCCTGCACTTCTGCCATTCCCAAACCTTCTCATGTGCTGGTGGCTATGGGTTACATGGAACAAGCAGATTCTGCCATTCGGATTTCGCTCGGAAGAATGACTCAACAGGCTGATATTGAGGCTTTTTTGAATGCTTTGGGACTAGTTTTATAGGTTTTGCAGCTATTTGGGAGTTTAGGTTTTGGGAAAGAATTTCAGGAAAAGTTTTGGGTTAAATAATTTAAAAATTTGGCGGGCCTTTTTGCCTTCCAAACTTTATCTAAGTTCAAAAGGAGTGCAAGCGGCAAAAAGCCGGGCTATCCGTTCCTAGTCCTCGCCCCAAAAGGGTTTGGGGCTGTGGGCTATCCACTACTATCCCTGCCCGATGAAACCCCAACCGGCCGTCATTCTACCACACTTTAGTAAGTGCCAAAATGACTTGCACATAGAATTGAATCTTCCTACATCCCATCGCACTTGTCATTTGAACGAAGTGAACAAATGACAAGTGCGGGATAAATTTAATGATTGGTAACAGAACTATTTTTGAGGTACGCACCTCGGGCAACGATTGAGGCAAGTAGACCACAGGACCACGACGGCGTTAGCCTAGGGGGACGAGGACTACAGCCGAAAGCGTGACCTGAACGCCCAATGCAGGATGGTAGAAGTTTACAAGGAAATTAGGATGGGCGGAAGGGGCCCGCATACTAAACATTCACTTCAGAGGTAGAATTATTAAGCAGGTTCGGATCCAGTAAATGCGAATACCTTTCCTGAAGAGTTTTGAAATGCCTGCGTTGATGACCTGCGATAATAAATGCGATAGAGGCAACGGAATATTCCCCTTTAAAACTCATTCCGGTGCGTACTAGTTTTTCATGGTCGAAACTTTTGAAAAGCGCTATGGTAGAGGAATACAAGAGATTAAGTTCAAACACCAAATCGTCCGGATTTCGATGATTGGCACTTGCATTTCTGGCATATTCATCTTCATCGTAGACAGGCAGGTGCAACTTTTCTCCCCGGGAGTAACAAAGTGCCCGATAGGCGAAAATCCAGGTAGAGTCGATCAGGTGTTGCAAGATATCGTTAAGTGTCCATTTGCCTTCCTGATAGGTAAGGGTTCCTAAGGTTTTCCAGGTGTTCCAATCCCACTGGAGAAGTTCATTTTGAGCAAGTTGTAAAATTTCAACAGGAGTTACATCTTCGCAAAAATCGATGGTTTTTTGGAAGTAATCGGGTAGTGGAGGAAGTTGGCTTTTTTTCATATTTCAAAATTGAACAAGGCAAAGATTCAGAATAACGGAAGACCGTCCCATTCCCAGGTTGAATCCGGTTGAATTTCGAGGTATTTAAAGATGCTGGGCAGAATATCCACATTTCGGGCATTTGCCAATTCGTTGTGAGGGATACCTGGAATTCGAACAATTTGGAAAACATAGCGAGTTTCGGGCAAATCATCCTGGTCGCCATGGCTTGTTCCATTTCCACCATGGTCGGTAACTACCACCACCATCCATTGTTCGCCCTTTGTCAATTCGCGCTGATGAATTGCGTCCATGAGTTGTTGAATATGTCCGCCAACCGTTTGAATAGCTTGTATATATTCCGGATTAGAAGGCGAGAACCCGGAGCTATGGCCGGTTTCATCAACATCATCGAAGTGTAAAAGTAACACATCCGGATTGCAGTTTTGGAGTAATTCCAAGGCTTTATCCTTCACTTCCAGGTCTGATTCAACGGGTTGAGCATAATCTTCTTCGGTAGTAAGTCGCAGGAAATTATCCCAATGAGAAATGGTAGCTAAGGAATAGGAAGGATTATGAAGGCGGAGGTAATGGAAGATATCGAGGTATTTACCATAGTTGAGGTTGCTGATATCATTGGAGGTAACACCATGTTTATTGGGCCAAACTCCGTGAAGAAGGGTTGACCAGCCCGGACAACTTACTGTGTAAGGTCCTCGATCGGTATTGAAATTAACAATACTATGAGCCATTAGGGTATCCAGGGCCGGCGCATGTGCGGCTAACATGGCATCGGTTCGGCACCCATCAATTCCAAGAAACAAGACCTTTTTCACCGGCGATGCACCTTGAACACAATCGGATCGGATTTCGTCGGAGGGAAGGGAGTCGGAGCTATCGGATTTTGTACAAGCACCTAAAAATAGGGAAGGAAAGACGGAAATTAGGAAGTACTTTTTCATTTGAATTGCAGTTTGGCCTGCCAAGTGGGTTGAATTATTCATAATATTCAAAAGCATCAATTATATCCAAATAAACCCCATCAAAACCGGCATTTTGTATTTTGGTTAAGTAGGAATCTGAATTTCCATAGATGATTTTCTGCCAATCACTTTCCCAGTATTTTACTTTGTAGTTTCCCGGCCAATCCGGATTTTCAGCATCTAGCCAAACAGGTTTATTGCTTGCCCAATCCGAATTCCAGTAATATCGATAATCTTCTGCTTCCCCAATTGACATATAGCAAATAACCAATCTTTTACCTCCATTTGCTTTGTTCTTTAGTTGAGCTACTTCTTGTGAAGTAAATGAGCTGCTATCCCAAAAGAATAAGTCCATCACGAGTAAATCATAGTTGGTAGCAGTAACGGCATCGATGAAATCTTGTTTGGTATCGAAAGTGTCGTTATTGATTAGGTAAAGGAAGTTTTTGGCCTGGGAAAGAGATAGGATTGCTTCTGAATTTTCATTGAAAATGGGCGAAGGGTAGGTTGGAATGGTTCTAAGTTCCCGGTCATCGGCAGCAAAGGAAATATAAGCTTGATTGAAATTGTTTTGATAGGACTGATCCACAAAAGCCGGTGTCCAACAATAATCAATTGCTAAAATGGTATTCCCTGCACTTTTGGAACGATTTAGAAAGCCGGTTAAATAGTCAATTGATTCAGCAGGAGTTGCTACATTGTCCGAATCATATCCATAGTATAAATCTTCTTGTCCATGTCCATCAATAGCATCCAGATAGGTTGTAGCCAGTGGGGAGTTGGGTTCTCCATCTTCAGTAACAAGTTCTATCCCATTTTGAGGAATAATGATGAAGCCTGAATCCTGGCTTTTGGCAGTTTGACTAATTGAAATAACGAATTCCCGCATTCTTTGCATTGAATCTACGGAGTTGTCAACTTCCTTTTTACATGAAGAGAAGAAAATGAAGGTGAGCAAGGCTCCTAGGGTGAGGGCATGGTTTTTCATGGTATATTATTTTTTTCCAATATATCGGATAACACATCCGGTTCCGTTGTGGTAAACGCCTTCATGAAGTTCAATTTCTACTTCTTCTAAAACCAGAGTTTGTAAGGTATGAAAATCCTGTTCAACCATGGCAATTGAAAAAAGAAAGTCAGGATTCTTGGGGCCTCCAATGGCCGGATTCTTAGCTACATATTCTAAGTTATTTAAACTAAATCCTTCCATGATAATATGCCCTTCATTTTTTAATAAATCAATTGACCGAAGATGAAATGTAGTACGAATGGATGGTGGAAGATGGGAATAAATTAAAGCGATTGCATCAAAGGAGCTGAAGTCCCAGTTTATTTCGGAGGCATCACCTACCAGGTAGTTTATTTTAACCCCACGTTTGTTGGCTAATTCGATAGCTTTTTTTTGGCCTTCCTTGCTTTGGTCGAATGCCCATACCTCCCAACCAAGTTCTGCTGCAAAAACTGCATTTCTGCCTTCCCCTTCTGCGGCAAAAAGGATTTTACCCGGTTTAAGTTTTCTTAATTCATCAGCTAAAAATTCATTAGGTTCTTCTCCGTAAGCAAAGACTTGCTCTTGATATCTGTTATTCCAAAATTCGGCGTCCATTTAAGTTTAATTATAGGTTGGTATATGAGCAGTTTTTACTACAATGATTCCGTCAAAACGTTGAATAGGTACAAAATTCAATCGTCCGCCATTCTCTAATTCAAATGCAGAACTGATTTGGTGAGATTGGGGGCAAGATTGAAATCCTCTTCTTAAGTTGGTAAATGTAATTGGATAATGGGAGTACAGGGTTTCAATATCGGAGTTGCCGGGCTTATCCAAAATTTTGGTTGACCTGGTCCACCATTCATAGGTTTCTCCCTGTTGTGCAAACAATCCCAAATGGTAACTGGCATCCATCATTCTTTCTTTGATGTAATGCCCAAGCCATTTATATGGATTTCCTGCGGGTGAAGTTTTGTCAATATGTCCATTGTGGGCCCAAAGTATTACTTTTTTGTTTGGATAAAACTGTTGCAGTTGCCAAAACAGATTGTCTGCCATAATGCTATCTCGCTTAGCAGATGGATCTTCATGGTTCCAGTCCAGGCTAACTCCTGCTTTCAAATTGTTTATTACCCTCCATAAAAATTGATAGTCCAATTCTGAAATTTTAAATGAAGTAAGTATGTTTTGTTTGTTGTTTTTTAGTAAGTTATGAATGTAGTCGCACGATTTTGAAATAGAATCGGCCAAAGCAATAAGTGGTTTTTTGTCTTCTTGCCAAAGCAGGGAGGGGATTCGCATGTATTTGGCAAAATTTTGCATGAGACTATCCGCATTTCTTGGCGTTATTTTTCGGGTAATTTCTTGTACTAGAAACATGGAAGTTCCAAAGTTTTGACTATCGATACCGATGAAATGTAAAGGTTTTTCTTTGGACTTACTGGATTTTATTAATTCGAAAAGAGGCATTATTTCCCGGCATTGGAAATTGGTATAAACTGTTCCGTTCCTGAGCATTAATGGAGTTAGGCTATCTATTTTGTTTAATGTAAAATGGAGGTCTCCAATTCCACTTTCCATAGCCAATACCTCAAAACCACATTCTTGATAAAGGAATTGAACTAACCTGGATTTTAACGCATAAAATTCTCCAATTCCATGAGAACTTTCACCAAGCAAAACAATTTTTTTGTCCTTCACCAATTCTTTTAATTGTTGTAGGTCAGAAAAGTCATCGCCGCTTAATTGTATGGATACTGCCTGGTTGCGAAGACAGGTGTCTACCTGGGCATTGGAAATAGTAAACCAAAACAAACTACTTGCTAATACAGCGAAAAATAACAGGCCTTTATTCATTTGGAATGGTAATAAATTGTTTTAAGAAATTCGACATTTCGGTTCTGCATTTTACTGCTTCGGGAATGTTTTGCTCGGAATCGAATGTATGCCACATTCCTTCCCATATTCTCAATTCGACCGGGATACCTGAGTTTCGTAAATTCCAATATAATCGGGTGCAATCACTTAAGAGTAAATCCCTGGTACCGGTGCTAATCATGGTTGGAGGAAAATCCTTGTTATAGCTGCCGTATACAGGTGAAATAATAGGATTTTTAGGGTCATTTTTTCCAATATATGTTTTAGCACATAGTTTAATTTGTGACTTCCAGGTAATGATTGCATCCCGATTTCGATTGGAGGTGTAACTATCTCCGGAACCGGTAAGGTCTGTCCAAGGACTAAATAATGCAATGGCTGCAGGCATTTTAAAATGGTTGGTTTGGGCTTTTAGAAGAGTTGTTAATACCAGATTTCCTCCTGCAGAACTTCCAAATGCAAGAATTGGAAGGTGGGGATATTTTAAGGTTAGTCCTACATAGGCATGAAAACAATCAGAAACAGCAGCCGGAAAAGGGAAGGCTGGAGAAAATGGATATTCAACAGAAACAATGGTAATGCCTAAACTTTTACACATGTCGGCGCAGAGAAAATCCCTTGATGAGCCTAGAATAAATGCCCCACCATGAATGTAAAAACCAATGGCTTGGTCGGACATGATTCCGGTTGGAGGTGTATAAATGGCAACTGCGATTCCATTTAAGCTATCCATTCGAATGCTAACCCCGGAGGACATTAAATAGTCTTCCAATGCCAGGTTGTTTTCCCGGTTCAGTTTTTCTCTTACACGGGTCGATAAGTTTTGAGGTATTTTAAAAAGGGGAATTCGACGAGCGCGGTGTTTTTTAATAAATTGTACTGCCTCTTGGCTCAATGGTACTGTTTGGTAGCGATTGATTTTAGTTCCGGAACATGAATAAAGTAATATAGCAATTAATAGTAAGTAAGAGTTTGAATATAAATTTTTTATATTGAATTTAAATTTGGTAATATGTCTGAAATAGGAAGAGGACATAAGTAGTTTACTGCAAATTCAAAAGTAATGGAACAAAGCTGATTTTCTAAATTTTTTGGCAGAAGCTATCAACTGAATTTAGGCAGAGGTGTTAACAATTTCACGTTGATAAAAAAAACGAAAACAAGGCATTAAGGACTTGCTACCACGAGCAATAAAATACCTTTGCTTCCGGTTAGAATTCCATGCCAGTAGAAGAAAAAAATACAATTAAAAATACGTTTAGAACACCTGCTCCACCTCCTCCTCAAGAAGTTTTTGTTGAAGAGAAAGTAGATGATAAAGGTAGTTCTGCTCAACCCAAAGCAAAAGAAAAAGAAAAAGAAAAGCCCTCAGCTAAGTCCACACCCAAAGCAAAACCTTCTGCAGAACCAGATCTTTCAAAAAGTTCCTTTAAAGAATCGATTGTTCAGTTTATAACAGATCGCCGCACTCGGAGTATTAGTGGATTATTCCTGGTATTCTTTTCTGTTTATTTGTTATTGGCCTTTGTATCCTGGTATTTCAATTGGATTTTTGATGCAGATAAGCTAAGTTCTGATTTGCCAATCCTGGTTGGTAATCCGGAAGTACAGGTCGATAACTGGATGGGTAAGTTTGGTGCAATCCTTTCCAATTTTTTCTTAAAGCAAAGTTTTGGTATTGGCTCCTTCTGTTGGCTGGTACCCTTGTTTGTATTGGGATTTAAATGGATGTTTGGAGTAAATTTAATTTATCCGGCAAAAGCATTTTGGCATTCTTTTTTTCTTTCCATTTGGCTTTCTGTAACCGTTTCCTTTGCAATTGGCTCATGGGTTCAACTGGGTGGTGCATTCGGGTATCAGGGGAATATATGGCTAAGTAGCTTGTGGGGTGCTACCGGAACCGGGATGTTAACCGGATTTTTGGGCTTATCCTATATAATTTTTGTGCTCAACCCAAGTTTCGAAAATGCAGCGAATTGGTTTCAAAAAACTGCTATTGAAACAACCGAGAAAATGCATTCAGCCAATACTTCTGAACCGGATTTAGAAGCTGAATTAATGGCAGAACTCCGAAAAGAACAAGAGGTGGTTGAGCAAGTTGAATCACCTGAGGAGGAGACAGAGCCGGTTTTTAATACAGTTCGGGAAGAGAAAGAAGGCGTAATATTCGAAGTTCCTGAAATTGACCCGGCCGACCTGGAGCCTAGGTTGGTGGTAAGAGAGGAGGTTGTAGTTCCGGTTTTCGAAACTCCAATTCAAGATATCAAGGATTTGGAAGATGATGGTTTAACCCTAACCATTTTGCCTACTGCCGAAGAGAGAATAGTAGAAAAGGTTGAACAGGAGGCCGTTCCCTTTGTAGTTAATGGTCTATCTGAAACTACAAACAAAGAATCGGAGGAATTTAAAGTTGAACCCAAAGGGGAGGCAGCTAACGTTGCTGTTGGTTTGGAAAATCCGGAAGATCTGGCAGCAGCCATGGTAGCTCGATACGGTGAATTTGATCCAACACTCGAATTGCCCGATTATAAATACCCGGTTGCCGATTTATTGGTAAATTACCCTTCCAACGCCGGAAATGTGACCAAAGAAGAGCTGGATGGTAACAAAAAGCAAATTGTTCAAACCCTGAACAATTATAACATTGAGATCCAAAAAATTCAAGCTACCATTGGTCCAACAGTTACACTTTACGAAATAGTACCTGCGCCTGGGGTGAGAATCTCCAAAATTAAAAACCTGGAAGATGATATTGCCCTCAGCTTGGCTGCTTTAGGTATTCGGATTATTGCTCCAATGCCTGGAAAAGGTACCATAGGCATTGAGGTGCCTAACCAAAATCCCGATATCGTTCCTATGAGGGCTTTGATTAGCTCTGAAAAATTCTTAACTACTAAAATGGATTTACCGGTGGCTTTAGGTAAAACCATCAACAACGAAACCTTTATTGCCGACCTGGCTAAAATGCCTCATTTGCTTATGGCAGGTGCCACCGGACAAGGTAAATCGGTTGGCTTAAATGCCATTTTGGTTTCCTTGCTATATAAAAAGCATCCTTCTCAACTAAAATTTGTTCTTGTCGATCCTAAAAAGGTAGAGTTGACGCTTTTTAATAAAATTGAACGTCATTTTTTGGCTAAACTTCCCGACGCAGAAGAAGCCATTATCACTGATACCAAAAAGGTTATTCATACTATTCAATCGCTTTGTATCGAGATGGATAACCGGTATAATTTACTTAAAGATGCTCAAGTTAGGACCATCAAGGAATACAATGCTAAATTTTGCGGACGCCGATTGAATCCAAATGAAGGCCATCAATACTTGCCATACATTGTTTTGGTAGTTGATGAGTTTGCTGATTTGATTATGACAGCCGGTAAAGAAGTGGAAATGCCAATTGCCCGTTTGGCACAATTGGCACGTGCGGTTGGAATTCACCTGATCATTGCTACCCAAAGACCTTCGGTAAATATCATTACAGGTACTATCAAAGCCAATTTCCCGGCTAGAATTGCCTTCAGGGTTACCTCAAAAGTTGATAGTAGAACTATCCTGGATGCAGGTGGAGCTGAACAATTGATTGGTCGTGGTGATATGTTGTTAAGTACCGGAAGTGATTTGATTCGCTTGCAATGTGCTTTTGTTGATACCCCGGAAGCTGAAAAAATTACTGATTTCATCGGTTCCCAAAGGGGCTATTCCACAGCCTTTAGTTTGCCTGAATATGTTGGTGAAGGTGGTTCGGATGAAGTGGAGTTTGAAGCAGGCGAAGTGGATAGCTTGTTTGAAGATGCGGCACGAATTGTGGTGGCCACTCAGCAAGGTTCAGCTTCTCTGTTGCAACGTAAACTCAAATTGGGCTACAACCGTGCCGGGCGTTTGGTCGATCAGTTGGAGCAAGCAGGTATCATTGGCCCTTACGAAGGTAGCAAAGCCCGCCAGGTTCTCATTAAGGATGAAATGAGCCTGGATGCCATTCTACAGAAGGTGAGAGGCTAACCACCTTCAAGTTATTTGCAAACTTTTCAAAATCAGGTTGTGGGAATTCGAACCTTCAATTATTCCATCTCGTCTTTTTTATTTACTATGCGTACCTCCTTCCGCACCCAAGTTTTCCATATAATCCAATAAACCCAAATTTTAATCAATAGGAGGATTTCAAATCCGAACTACTTGATTTAGTTGGGTTTACCCCTCCCGAAGCATTTCGGGAAGAAGTTGTTATCAATTTGGACAAACAAATTGATTTTCAAATTTTTAACTCGTTAATGCATTTTTAATGAGTAATCTGGGATAAATTTGCTAGGTGCTTTCGGGTCGGACTATCCACTCCTATCCCTGCCTGATGCTGCATCCTATATGTTGGGGGAATAGCCCTTCTTTTTTGCATTCTAAATGGTTTTTCCGATTTTTGTTTTTGGCCATTATTCATTCTCCGTTGTTGTTTACTACTTTTGTATAATATGAATACCAGCTACCGTAAAGGTTTTACTTTTAAATCGTACGAAGCACCCAATGTATCGCCTTTCGATAGACTTTTTGAGCTATTCAAGGACCTTATTACTCACACCTCAGGCGATTTTGAAGAGGCAATAGATTGGTTAAGGATGCTCGACAAAGAATATACCCTAACCGACGAGTCCTATACTATTGATGATTTTATTGAAGACCTGAAGCAAAAGGGCTATATCCGCGAAGAACTCAACCCCGACGGAACTGGTGGCTTGGGCATCACCTCCAAAACCGAACGTGCCATACGACAACAAGCCCTCGAACAAATTTTTGGAAGCCTTAAACTTACAGGCACCGGAAACCACAAAACAAAATATGCCGGACCGGGCGACGAACAAACTGGCGAATTCAGGACTTATAATTTTGGCGATTCACTCGAAAGTATCTCCATGACCGAGAGCCTTCGCAATGCCCAAATAAACAATGGCGTAGGCGATTTCACCCTCACCGAACACGATCTGGTAGTGGAAGATGCCCAGTATAAAGCTCAGATGAGTACTGTGCTCATGATTGACATTAGCCATAGCATGATACTTTATGGTGAAGACCGAATTACCCCGGCTAAAAAGGTTGCCATGGCATTAGCCGAACTTATTACCACTCGCTATCCAAAAGACACGCTCGATATTTTGGTTTTTGGTAACGATGCCTGGCCTATTGCAATTAAAGATTTGCCATATTTGAAAGTCGGACCTTACCATACCAACACTGTTGCAGGTCTGCAACTGGCCATGGATTTGCTCCGCCGCAAACGAAATACAAACAAGCAGATATTTATGATTACCGATGGCAAACCTAGTTGTGTTAGGGAAAAGGACGGTAACTATTATATGAATAGCAATGGTCTCGATCCCTATATTGTAGAACAATGCTATACCCAAGCTCAGCAAGCTCGTAAATTGCACATTCCAATTACCACCTTTATGATTGCCAATGATCCTTATCTGCAACAATTTGTCGATAAATTTACCGAAGCCAATCAAGGAAAAGCTTTCTATACCGGTTTAAAAGGCTTAGGTGAAATGATATTTGAAGACTATGAAACCAACCGAAAAAAGAAATTGAAATAATGAATATTACCTCCATACATACTCTTGGTGAACTCAAAGCTGCAGGCTACATTTCCCAACCTATTAAAAACGAATTGCGGACCAACCTGCGCAAAAAAATTATGGCAGGCATTCCTGTATTCGAGGGAGTTCATGGTTTTGAAAATACAGTTATTCCTGAATTGGAAAGAGCCATTCTTTCGCGCCATAACATCAATTTGCTTGGTCTACGTGGACAAGCAAAAACTCGTCTTGCTCGCAAAATGGTCGAACTGCTAGATGAATACATCCCGGTGGTAGCAGGTTCCGAAATAAACGATGACCCGCTTAAGCCAATTTCAAGATTTGCAAAGGATTTGATTGCTTCTCAAGGTGACAATACTCCTGTAGAATGGCTTCATCGCAACGACCGCTTCTTCGAGAAATTAGCAACCCCTGATGTAACCGTGGCCGACTTAATTGGAGATGTAGACCCAATTAAGGCTGCTAACCTAAAACTATCCTATGCCGACGATAGGGTAATTCATTTCGGTATGATTCCAAGGGCCAATCGTTGCCTATTCGTTATCAATGAACTCCCCGATTTGCAAGCCCGTATTCAAGTTGCCTTGTTCAATATTTTGCAAGAAGGTGATGTTCAAATTCGTGGCTACAAGGTGCGTTTGCCCCTCGATATTCAGTTTGTATTCACGGCAAACCCTGAAGACTATACCAATCGAGGTAGCATTGTTACCCCACTTAAAGACCGCATTGGTTCGCAAATACTCACCCATTACCCTGAAAGTTTAGAGGTAGCCCGATTAATAACGGAACAGGAAACAAGACTTGATTCGCTTCAATCGGAAATGGTGTATGTTCCTAGTTTAGCCAAAGACTTGCTGGAACAGATTAGTTTTGAAGCCCGCGATAATGAATTTGTTGACAACAAAAGTGGAGTAAGTGCCAGGATGAGCATCACCGCTATGGAAAACCTCATTAGCACTGCCGAAAGAAGAGCGCTGAAAGCTGGTCAGGCAAAAACTACTGTTCGCTTATCTGACTTTATGGGGATTATTCCAGCCATAACAGGCAAAGTTGAATTAGTTTATGAAGGCGAACAGGAAGGGGCAGCAACAGTTGCCATGAACTTAATTTCAGATGCAGTAAAAACACTCTTTCCCGCCTATTTTCCAAAAATTGAAAAACTGGAAAAAGATAAAAAAGCAAGTCCTTATGCTGAGATAGTGGAATATTTCATAAACGAAAGCGGACTAGAAATTATGGACGAAGCCACCGATGAAGAATACCAATCGGAGCTGGATGCTATAGGGCCTTTGAATGCATTAGTGGAAAAATACCAATCCGATTTTCCAAAAGAGGATATCTATTTCTTAAAAGAATTTCTCCTTTGGGGATTGGTTGAATATAAAAAACTAAGCAAAGACCGCTTCACTGAAGGTTTTCAATTCAGCGACTTATTTGGTAATTATGTCAATAAATCCTTGAAGAATTAGTATAAACACAGGTATAGAAAAGATGAAACATTACCCTTTTCGGAGTGGGAAAAATGTCATTTAAACAAGTTCCTTTTATAAGAACATTGGCATCTGTGGTTACAAATGAAGTTTGAGCCTAAAAGAGCAATTACAGAATTACTTTCGGAATTTGAAAACAATAATCGTTTTGAAATCTTTGTATTTGAAGTATTGGCAAGTCATAATAGATTTCTAATGCAGAATTTATGTTGAATGCGACGGTAATTGGGGCTTGCACCCCGGGCAACGATAGAAACGGAAAGCCCGCAAGGATGGACGAAGAGTAACGGAGGACAGCCGCGGACTTGGAGTGGATAGCGTGACCATACCGCACTTGCAGGAGCCTGGGATTTTTACCCAAGATTGTTGGTGCGGTATGGGGCCCGCCTAATCCTAAACATACTACTAGTAGACCGGGATTAGAAAAATGGGCATGTTTATTTCGCTTTAAATGGCACTCTAATCCATCTTAGAGGTACGACAGATAGCTTGTGCAGAACTTAGATTTTTTTTGTGGACAATAATTTAAAATCGTACACGTTTGGTTGCCTCATTTTTATTTAATTTGCCGTGGTGAAATTCTTCTTCTCTAAACCTATATTCTTATTCTTTGTTTCCTTATTTCTATTAGGACAAAATTCCTATGCTCAACTAGGAGGAAACAACGTATATGAAGTTCTTAACTTTACGGTTCCTGCTCGTATTGCAGCCCTTGGAGGACATGCTATTGGTATAAGGGATAAGGATTTGAATTTGGTTTCGGAAAATCCTGCTGCATTATCCGATGAAATGCATAATTCCTTGACAGTCAATTATGTGAATTATTTTGCCGGAATAAATTATGGATACATCGCTTATGCCCGAAGTTTAAAAAAGCATGGAAATTGGGGTGCATCCATACTTTATAACAATTTCGGCAAGTTTACCCGTACCGATGAAATGGGAAATGTGCTGGGTGAGTTTCATGCATCGGATTATGTGTTAGGAGGAACCTACAGCCGCAGTTTTGACTCGGTATTTCACATGGGTGCGACTGTTAAATTATTGTTTTCTCAGTACGACACCTACAACTCCTTTGGATTCGCATTGGATTATGCTGCAACCTATCAAAGCAAAAATAAAAGTACTGTTGTTACTGCCCTTATTCGAAACATGGGGGCAAATTTGAAGGCCTATAACAAAGGTCAAGGAGGACCAATTCCCTTTGAAATTCAATTGGGCGTATCTCATCGATTTAAGTACGTTCCCTTGCGTGTTTCTATGGTTGTAACTAATCTCAACAGACCCAATTTAGTGCCCGATAACCCTAATGCTGTTCAGCAAACCGATCCCTTAACCGGTGAAGTAATTGATACAAAGCCAAAGATTGGCGACAAAATCATGAGACATTTCGTCTTTGGTGCTGAACTTATTCCATTTAAATCCTTGTTCCTAAGAGTAGGTTATAATTATCAGCGCAGACAAGAAATGAAAGTTTCTACACGTGCTGCAATGGTAGGTTTTTCCTATGGATTTGGTATACGTATCTCTAAATTTGAAATTAGTTACGCAAGAGCTTCCTATTCTTTGGCAGGTGGTACTAATCATATAACCATCAGCACTAATATCGACGCATTTAAAAGTAAAAAGAAAAATACAAGTTCAACCCAGGATGAAAAGAATAACCATAGCAATTGACGGCTATTCTTCGTGTGGAAAAAGTACCATCGCCAAATCGTTGGCGGCTAAATTAGGCTATTCCTATATCGATTCAGGTGCCATGTACAGGGCCGTTACAGTTTATGCTATGCAAAATGGTTTATATGAAAATGATACGTTAAATCAAGATGCTTTAGTTGAACAACTAGGTAATATTAATATTGGTTTCGAATTTAATCCGGAACGCGAAGCTTCCGATACCTTTCTAAATGGTATGAATGTGGAAAAGGAAATTCGAATGATGCAAGTTAGTGAGCGTGTAAGTAAAGTTTCATCCATTAAAGAAGTTCGTGAGAAAATGCGAGCCATTCAACAGCGTTTTGGCAAAAATAAAGGGGTTGTAATGGATGGCCGTGATATTGGTACCGTTGTTTTTCCGGATGCTGAACTTAAGTTGTTTATGACTGCC
>JAIBAJ010000056.1 GCA_019695265.1 Bacteroidia bacterium
GCCTTCACTCGACTACGCCCAGCGGGCAGAGCAAAGACAAAATAACCAACAACTAAATGAAAGAATGTCTACTTTTGAATGGTACTAAGAATGGGGAGCTGACAATCCAAGGTGAAGGGCTTTTGATGGTTGAGATGTTGTCATGAAATTATCTATTAATATTTCTGCAAATCTATCGTCCATCCAAGGCATAAAAAATTGACATTGGATAAATAATTATATTGACAATAATCAACATTTGGGTAAGTACCACCCAAGGCAAAACCTATTTTTTGTAAGATTGGGTACGAATCCGACTAAGAGTTTCCTTGGTAATTCCTAAATAGGAGGCTATTAAATGTTGTGGAAAACGCTGGAAAAATTCCGGATAAGAATTTTCCAATTCATATAATCGTTGCTCAGCAGTTTGAGTATTCATCGCATGCAGTCTGCGTAACATTTGAAAGGCATTTCGCTCCGAAATAACCTTTATTAAATCATCCATGAAGCTTTGTCCTGACAAAAATTTATCATAGGCATCCTTGTTGATGATGAGTAACTCAGTTTCCTCACAAGCTTCAATAAAGTAAGGTGATGGTATTTCCTTGATATAACTTTCCCGATCTGCCGCCCACCAGTTTTCCAGGCATAGAGCCAAAACATTTTCCTTACCTGATGCATCCAGAGTATATTGCTTTAATGCGCCTTTCAACACAAAACCGGCGAAACGACAAATTTCCCCTTCCTGCAATAAAAACTGATGTTTTCTAATTTTTTTATAATAAAACACTTTTTGCAGTAAATCCTTTTCATGATCCAATAAGGAACGACCGATTTGGATTTGGATATAGGAAAAGAAAGCATCGTACATAACAAAACTGAATGAGAATTGCCATAGAAATTACAACGGCAAACTTCAAGCGAAGATAATTTTTTTTCTCCTTGAGATTCTGTTGTATAACTAACTCTAACCTATTCTTTTTATATCAGCACCTAAAGCTTGTAAACGGGCGTCAATGTTTTGATAGCCTCTGTCTATTTGTTCAATGTTGTGAATGGTTGATTTTCCTCGAGCTGAAAGAGCGGCAATAAGCAAGGAAACACCTGCACGAATATCCGGAGAAGTCATGCTTATTCCTTTGAGTTGAAATTGCCTATTCAAACCGATGATAGTGGCACGGTGAGGATCGCACAAAATGATTTGAGCCCCCATATCAATTAGTTTATCGACAAAGAATAAACGGCTTTCGAACATTTTTTGGTGAATCAATACACTGCCTTTGGCTTGAGTAGCAACTACCAAAGCAATACTCAGCAAATCGGGAGTAAATCCGGGCCAAATAGCATCACTTAGGGTTAAGATTGAGCCATCAATAAAGGTATCAATCTCATAATTCTCTTGTTCCGGGATAAAAATATCATCTACTCTTCGTTCCATTTTTATTCCCAAGCGCTGAAATGTATTGGGAATGATACCCAGATGATCGTAGCCTGTATTTTTAATGGTGATTTCACTTTGAGTCATGGCAGCAAGCCCAATAAAACTTCCTACTTCAATCATATCCGGTAGCATGGTATGCTCGGTACCGCTTAGGTAATCAACTCCTTCGATGGTAAGCAAATTAGAACCCACCCCTGTTATCTTGGCTCCCATGCGATTAAGCATTTTGCACAATTGCTGCAAATATGGTTCACAGGCAGCGTTGAAAATTGTTGTAGTGCCTTTGGCGAGAACAGCCGCCATTACAATGTTTGCGGTTCCGGTAACTGAAGCCTCATCAAGCAGCATGTAGGTTCCTTGAAGTTTGGGCGATTCAACCTTATAAAACTCCGATTCTTCGTCGTAAGTAAACTTAGCACCCAGATTTTGAAAACCAATAAAGTGCGTATCTAAACGACGGCGACCGATTTTATCTCCACCGGGTTTAGGAATATATCCTCTACCAAAACGAGCCAACAATGGACCAACAATCATAATAGATCCGCGCAAAGCTGCTCCCTGATTTTTGAATTTAGGTGAATTGATATAATCAATATCCACTTCATTGGCCTGAAAGGTATATTGCTCATGTCCGGTTTTTTCGACCTTCACACCCAGGTTACGCAATAAATCAATCAATTTGTTGACATCCACAATATCAGGCACTTTATTAATTACCACCTTCTCCGGGGTAAGTAATACAGCACAAAGAATTTGAAGTGCTTCATTTTTAGCACCTTGTGGTTCAATTTCACCTTTAAGACGTTTTCCGCCCTGGATTTCAAAATAGGCCATTTACCTGGAATTTTACTTGCACAAAGATTTACAGGAATATCTTGAAGGAATGTTAGCCAGGAGAAAGTTTTGAAACGTTCAATGTGGATTATACCCATGGCAAATCAAGACTCCTTCCACCTTGGCAGGCGCAGGCAGAATAATTCAGGCAGAAAATAAATTTAAACCTTGAATTATCTAATCAAGTCGGTTGTTGCTTTTATGGAGTTTAGGCTTTCAAGTAAATAGGCTATTTCCTCCTTGGTATTAAATCCTTGAACCGAATAACGAATAAAGTTCTTTTCCCGATGGCGCATTACCGGGATTTCAATTTTATACTTCTCAAACAAAAGGCGTTGTAATTTTTCGGGATTGGGGGTTTTGACTTCCGCACTGCACATTTGTCCATAAAACTCGGTAGTAAGAGGAGCCAAGGGTTCTGTTCCTAATACTTCATAAAACCTTGGTGCAGTTTGAAGAACCAGTTTTTTACATTGTTTTGAAACTTCGTTCCAATTATTTTGATGCATAAATTCAAGCGCATCCGGTATGGTTAAGTAAGCTGAGAAATCGCGGGTCCCATTGAATTGATGGTAGTCGTAAAAGCGGGAACCGGAAGGATTGGCACTTTCAAACCCCCAGGAGATAATTAAAGGATCTAATTCATTTTGAAATTCCTTCCTAACATATAGAAAAGAGGAACCTTTGGGAGTCATCATCCACTTGTGACAAGCACCGGTATAAAAATCAGCTTTCAATTCAGACAGATCCAAATCAATATGTCCCGGAACATGAGCACCATCTACAACGGTTATCAAACCTCTTCTTTTTGCTTCCTCGCAAATTTCTTTAACAGGGAAAATCAAACCGGTACTGCTAGTGATTTGGCTTATAAAAACCATTTTGGTTTTAGTGGAATATCCTTTCCAAAAGTCATTCAAAAAGGCCTCCTTTGAAACAATGGGCAAGGAAATTTTCTGTTGAATATACTTGGCCCCCAATTTCTTACAATAATAATTCCAGGTTTTATCCATAGCCCCGTATTCCAAGTTGGTACTCAACACCTCATCGTCCGGTTGGAGGCGAAGGTTCTTGGCAATAATGTTAATGGCCCAGGTTGGATTCGATACAAAAACAAAGTTCTCCGGATCGCCATGAAGGTACTCGGCTAATGCTTTTCGGGATGTATTAATATACTCCGAAGCATGGGTTGTAAAAAACTGAACAGGTTCACTTTCCAGTAGGTATTGCCATCGAATAAAAGCATCAAAAACAGGTTTAGGACATGCTCCGAAAGAGCCAAAATTTAAGAATGTAATGTCATTTTGAAGGAGAAACAATGATTTCATCAGAAAGAGTTTAAGAAACAACTAAATAAATCGGTTAAAAATGGAGGTTAAAAGTAGCTGCAAACTGATAAATAAAAATTTACCATCGTCCATAGAATGCAATAACCTTAATATACTTCCGAAATTTTTAGATACGGTTCGGGCAGGGATAGAGGCAAGTAGCTCCCCGTTTAACGCAGCCCTTAGGCGAAGTTAAACGGGGACTACAGCCGAAAGCCCGGCCATGAGCCATACCAATCGTTGGGGCATTGAAAGAAAAATGGTGCGAATGGGCCCGCCAAAAAATTAAAAAAATAAAACACCAGCCATCAGGTAATTTATCTTTGGTGCTAAATTTTAAACAATGCGTAAACTGATTGCCGGAATTTCAATCATTCTTCTCCATTCAGCCTGTTCTACGAATACTGTAAAAGACAAAATAAATCAAGCAGGAGATGCTGCCGGGCAAGTAACCGGAGAATTTATTGAAGGTGCCGTTAAAGGCGTACAAAAAGCATTTGATGTAAAACTAGATTTACCGGCCAATTTAAAGGAAAAAGGCCTGGAATTTGGGAAAGCAACCGTTTCTTCTGATAGCAGCGGAACCGATAATTTACTGGTAGTTTATGTTGTTTTTAACAAGGACTTTAAAGGTGAATTAACTGCCAAGGTATTTGATGATCAGGATTTGGAATTTGGGCGGTCAAGAATGGAAATTACAGGTAAAAAGGGTGATGCTCAATTTGTAGAATTCCATTTTGATAAGCGCACGAATATTGACAGTAAAAACAAAATCATTGTAGAATAACCTTATTTTTTGCGTAACAAAACCAGGTGACTGAACAAAACCAAAGGCACTATAATGGCAGGCAAAAAATTAATAGGAAAATAGAGCACTGCCCGATTTGGCTGATTGAAATTTAATTGTTGAACCAAACTAGGAGCGGATAAAATACCTTTGGAAACCACATTAAATAAAAGTGCGAGGCAGAGCAAATTCCAAATCAGTAGCCACAAGTGATTCAATTGTTTTTTGTGGTAACCAAACCAATAGATAAAAGGAGCGGAGAGTCCTGAAAAAATATCGAAATTTCCACCTTCAAAAGTCATATCAGCCGGAACTAAACCGATAGTAAACAAGGCATACAAGCCAATTTCAACAGGAATACGAACCGTGTGAATTAAGCATAGCATTTTAGGATCTAATCCATCCGTAAATCGTTTACCATTTGGCAATAAAAATACCAGCAATATAGCTATTAACGGAGGAATAATCATTAGCCCGACTCGGGGAGGAAAGGAATTTGTTTGGAGATAAAACCCGTTAACCGCAAGGGCAGATTGAAAGCCGATCCAAAAAAGTGCTAGTAAAAAAATGGACCTAGAATACTTGGCAGCTTTCCAAAAAAAGAAAAGGGAAATAAAAGTTGATGATGCAAAAAGCAAGGTTAAGGAGGAGGGGACATTTTCCATTACTTTTGACCTGGTATATTGGCCAAAAATACTATTTTAGAGAAAAATTAAATGGAAAACTTCATTCGAATTCTTGTTTACTTGCATGCAGCTTTAGGAGGAATTGCCTTGCTAAGCGGCTTAATTGCCTTGGTTGTAAAAAAAGGTAGCAACATACACCGGAAAGTGGGGTTAGTCTTTTTTTATGCTATGAGTTTATCGGCAATTGTTGCCATGGTTGTATCAGTTAGTCCGAACCATATCAATTTATTTTTGACCGGTATAGGAATTATTACACTTTACTCCTTAATGAAGGGCAAGCGAGCGCTCTTATTGAAGACAAAGAATACTGATTTCAGGGTGGAGAAACTGGGTATTGGATTGTTGTTTTTAGCCGGTGTAGGTTTGTTTACCTATTCTTACCTACATGGTTGGAATGTGGTAAGCTTAGTGTTTTCCGGGACGAGTTTATTTTTTTCCATCCGGGATTACTTTACACTTAGCAAACCCGAGGAACTGCACAAAAATTGGTTAAAAATTCATTTGGGTAATATGATTGGAGGTTATATATCGGCTGTAACAGCCTTTGTGGTAGTTAATGAATTATTTCCCGGAATTTGGGGCTGGTTTGCGCCAAGTTTGTTAGGAGTACCTGTGATTTTTTACTGGTTAAAGAGAGTATCCTGAAATAGCCTGCAAGGAGGAAACCATTTTTTTTAAATACTTGGTATGCGGGCCCCTTCCGCCCAATTAGTTTTTCATTAAGCCCCCAATAACCTGCAAGGGCGTTCAGGTCACGCTATCGGCTGTAGTCCTCGTCCCCCTAGGCTACCGCCGTAGGGGTCCTGTGGGCTACTTGCCTCTATCGTTGCCCGATGCGCTACCTACTAGTTTGGTTTTTAATACAACTTATCGCGGTATCTACCAGGCTACTGCATGGAATTCATGGTATTTTATTAAACCCAAAGCTTAGCCACTAAATTTAGAAAAACAAAGCAGGGTAAACTATAGCAGGAGGAAAGTTAAAATAAACCTTAGAACAAATTAGAAGATTCTTGCGAAAATTCAGAATTATTTAGGAGGGAAGAAGGAACTTGCAGGAACTAATTTACTAGTAGCGCTTTTTAAACTTCTTATTTTTATTGAACTTTTTATTTTTGTTGAACTTAGATTTTCCGCCTACCTGATTTCCTCCGTATTCATCGAGTTTCATTGGCAGATTTTGGCTGATTTTAGAATTTTCGCTAAGTTTCAATTTTCCTTTTGAGATGGTTGCCAGGTGATCTAAAATTACATCATCCTGAACGCTATCCCTGTTCCATGCCATGTAGGACTTTTTTAATTGATTAGCGATGGATTCAACTACCATTTCTTTAACTTCGGTATCTTCCCATTCGCTTACCTTGGTTACCATATTTTCCAATACTTTACCATAGTGGCGGTATTTTATTTTTTGGCTTGGGTAATTCGGTTTCTGAGGTTTTTTGGCTACTGTTTCGGCAGTTGGTTTAGGATAAGGGCTATCAACGTCTAATTCAAAATTAGACATAACAAACATATGGTCCCAAAGCTTCTGTTTAAAGTCGTCGAAATCGCGAAAACTAGGAGTTAGAGCGGCCATAGAAACAATAATAGATCGGGCAGCCCTATTACGCTCTTCTCTATCTTCAATAGTTTTAACATGGTCAATCATCTTTTGTATTCCGCGACCATATTCTGCAATTTTCATGGTTGACCTTTCCGTATTGTATTCCAAACCTTTCATGATGCAAAGTAAATGTATTTTATTGAAACTGGCACATCGAGGAAACAGAACTTAAGTTTAAACCAAGAACTAATGTTTAGTACTTTTGAATTGAGATTCAATTTCCGGGAAGAAAAGCATAGAAAAATTGGATACATCGGAGTAATTATTTTCCAGGAAATCCTGAGCAAAGTGCAAGGTATTTTGGTGTTGAATACGATTACCCATTTGGGCACAAATTTTTCCAATTCCAGAAATGGAGTTATAGGTAAGCAGCCAATTTTGTTCTATCATAAATGGGAGTAGGTATTTAACCTTTTGTGGAAGTTCATCCATCCTATTTTGGGCAAACTGATAAAAATCAGAGGCGAAGTTATCCAATTGGGAACTTAGCGGCCAATTTATAGCCAGGTAATGATCGTGGAAAATATCAGAAACCACACCTGCGAATTTACCAAATTGCGGTCTAAGAAAGGCGTTGAATTCTTTATTAATAGGGTGGTTATCCGTAAAATGATCGATTTGTCGGTGCATGCGAATACCATCCAAAATTCGGCCCGAATAGCGTGATTCAGGATTTCCTTTGACAGCATCTGCTATAAAATTACCGAGCATTAAATCCGGGTCTGGGTAAGCTAAATACAGATGGGCTAGGAAATTCATAAAAGAGTGGAGACGGATTGGCTTCTTTAAAACAGGATGTAAAAACTATTAGTAGAATGCTTTAACAAAGGAACAAATAAAAGTTTGGAAATGGGAATAAAGGTAGAATATTTCAAATTATTAATCAGAGCATGGTAGATGTTTTAAATCCTTCTATCTTCGCAGTCCTTCGGATGAAAGCAGTTTTCAACTTTATTCCAGATATTATTTACCACATAGGCCGATACACGGCTATGTTAGGGATGGTTTTTTCACGTCCAGAAAAGTACCGAATTTACTACAATCGATTTATGGAAGAATTGTTCAATTTGGGCATTGGTTCCATTGGCATTGTTTCGATTGTTTCCTTGTTTATGGGGGCTGTAATTACGATTCAGGGTGCCTACAATTTTTCTTCACCATGGATACCATTGTATGCTGTAGGGTTAGCAACCAGAGACACCATGATTTTGGAATTTTCACCTACGATTATATCAGTTATTTTATGTGGTAAAGTAGGCTCCAGTATTGCCGGGGAAATAGGAACGATGCGAGTTACCGAACAGATTGATGCATTAGAAATAATGGGGGTAAATTCCCGTGCATTTTTGATTTTGCCTAAGATTTTTGCTTCGGTAATTTTCAATCCGGTTTTAGTAACCATGAGCATGGTTTTAGGGATTTTTGGCGGATGGATAGGCGGGGTTTTAAGTGGAGCCACCACAACATTTGAATATGTGTATGGAATTACGTATTTGTTTGTTCCTTATTATGTAACTTATGCATTAACTAAAACGGTTGTATTTGCTTTTTTAATTTCATCTGTATCGGCATATCATGGTTATTACACAGAAGGAGGAGCGTTAGAAGTAGGAAAGGCCAGTACCAAAGCTGTTGTTTATAGCATTCTTAGCATTTTGATAGCTAATTATTTCCTTACTCAATTGTTGTTAACGTGATTGAAGTTAAAAATTTATCCAAGTCGTTCAATGGCAAGGTGATCTTAAATAACATCAATGCCACCTTTGAAAAAGGGAAAACCAATTTAATTATTGGGGCATCAGGTTCCGGAAAGACTGTATTAACGAAGTGTTTGGTTGGACTTTTTGAAATTGAGAAAGGAGAAATTCTTTATGAGAAGGCAGACTTCACTAAAATGAATTTTTCTCAAAAAAAGGATTTACGCCAGGAAATAGGTATGTTGTTTCAAGGTTCTGCCTTGTTTGACAGCATGACTGTTGAGGAGAATGTAATATTTCCATTGAGTTTATTTTCAGAGATGAGTGATTCTGAAAAAAGGGATAGGGCACAATTTTGTTTAAATCGGGTAAATTTGCCCAATGCCGGGAATTTGTATCCGGCAGAAATTTCGGGTGGGATGAAGAAGCGGGTTGGTATTGCCAGAGCGATTGCAATGAATCCCAAATACCTTTTTTGTGATGAACCTAATTCAGGGCTAGATCCAAGGACCTCCATAGTAATTGACGAATTAATTCAAGAAATAACGATTGAGTACAACATTACAACCATTGTTGTTACACATGACATGAATTCTGTGATGGAGATTGGTGATAATATCATTTTCATTTACAAGGGGGAAAAATATTGGGAAGGCAATAAAGACAGCATCATACATTCTGACAACGAAGAGTTAAACAATTTTGTTTATGCCTCCAAGTTCATGAGGCGTTATAAAGAACTCGAGAATTAATTTAGGAACATGTCGTTAACAAAGGAAGAAATTTCTGAATGGTTTCAGGGACTTCAAACAAGGATTTGTAGAGCATTAGAAGAAGTGGATGGTGAATCCAAATTTGAATCAGAGATTTGGGAAAGACCCGGAGGAGGAGGAGGTCATACCAGAGTAATTCGAAATGGTAAGGTGTTTGAAAAAGGAGGAGTCAATTATTCAGCCGTTTGGGGGGCTACACCGGAAGCCATTTTAAATGCTTTACATTTAGAAGAAAGCAACTTTTATGCTACCGGAGTATCCATCGTTATTCACCCCAAAAGTCCGAAAGTTCCAATTATCCACATGAATGTTCGTTACTTTGAAATGAGTAATGGGATATGGTGGTTTGGAGGAGGAATTGATTTAACTCCAATTTATGTAATTGAGAGTGACGGACAATTTTTCCATCAACAACTTAAAAACACATGCGATCAATTTCATCCGGACTTTTACACTCAGTTTAAGAACTGGGCTGATGATTATTTTTTCATTCGTCATAGGAAAGAAACAAGAGGAATTGGCGGGGTATTTTTTGATCATCTGAAGGAAACGGAACAATTTTCCAAAGAAGATAGGTTCCAATTTATCCAAGCCATTGGAGAAACCTTTGCTCCAACCTATGTTGAATTGGTGAATAGGCATAAACATGAAACCTATACCGAAGAAGAAAAGCAATGGCAATTATTAAGAAGGGGAAGGTATGTAGAATTCAACCTTGTGTATGATAAAGGAACAAAATTCGGGTTGGACACTGATGGTCGAATAGAAAGCATTTTAATGAGTTTACCATTGTTTGCATCCTGGGAATACAACCACAAGGTTAAATCTGATAGTGAAGAAGCCAATACTTTAGCTTACTTAGTAAAAGGTAAGGATTGGATTTCCTCCTAGATAGGCAAAGAATCAGACCAATTCCATTTTTAGAATTGGAATTTACACCACAAACAAGCATAATTTCATATTTTAGCACCCCGAACATTCTGTTTTGCCCGAATTCATGAAAACAACTTTTGTAATTGCTGCAGCCTTTTGCAGTTCAATTTTTATTGGGAATGCCCAACAGTCAAGCATTCGCCCATGCGGTACCGACGAAAACCTATCTAGACAAATTGCTGCAAATCCTGGATTAATCGACTTATTAATGAAGCAATCAACGGTTGCTAAAATTTCCGGAGCGCAAAAAGGAAAATCCAATCAAGATGCTCCGTATATTATTCCGGTGGTTTTTCATGTTATCCACAATGGAGGCAGTGAAAACATTTCCAAAGCGCAAATTTTGGATCAAATTGCCAACTTGAATTTAGATTATATGCGTTTAAATTCGGACACCTCAGCCACTTTGGAAATTTTCAAACCGGTTGCCGGAGTTCCCAACATTCAATTCAGATTAGCAAATTTGGATCCTAATGGAAATTGTACCGACGGAATAGTTCGAGTTAAATCCATTTTAACCGACAATGCAGGAGAAACTGTTAAGGCATTAAGTTATTGGCCAAGCAACAAATATTTAAACATTTGGGTTGTAAAAAGCATAGCTGATCAAAGTGGTTCTGGAGGAATAACCTTGGGTTATGCTCAATTTCCGGGTGCAGGTGCTGCCGAAACGGACGGAGTAGTTGTACGCGGAGATTATGTTGGTTCTATTGGCACAGCTTCTAATACACAAAATGGAGGACGGACACTTACCCATGAGATTGGACATATTTTAGGTTTATTTCATACTTTTCAGGGTGGTTGCAGCGGTGGATTTTTTGGAGAAGATATTGATGACACCCCACCGGTAGCTGCTAATAATTTTGGCTGTAACTTATCGGCTAATTCTTGTACAAATGATAATCCAGATTTACCTGATATGGTTCAGAACTACATGGATTATTCAAATGGAACCTGTATGAATTTATTTTCAGCAGGCCAATGCATCAAGATGCAAGGAATTTTAAACAACGAAAGAGCCAATTTAGTTAGTCCTAGTAATAATGTTGCCACCGGTACAGACGATGCTTTTGTATCAGAGTGTGCACCTGTTGCCCATTTTATAGCTAATAAGAATTTCATTTGTTCAGGAGCTCAGGTAAAATTTACCGATAATTCTTTTAATGGAATAATTGAAAATAGGCAATGGACATTCGAAGGCGGAAATCCGGCTAGCAGCACCGATTCTATTGTAAACGTAACTTATAGTTCACCAGGCCATTACAGCGTTTCTTTAACGGTGAGTAATGGTTTTGGGAATGATGTGGAAACGATTACCCAAATGATTTATGTGCTTCCTGACACCAATCCTTTTACCCAAGGAAATTATGTTGAAAGTTTTGAATTACCGGATGCTGAAACCCCGATTATAATCGAAAACGTTGAAAATTTGGGCGGCACATGGGGAAAAGCAGCTTACGCTTATACCGGCACGAAATCCATACGTTGTGTAAATTACAACGGTGCTAATCCGGACAATGCCATCGATTACTTTAGTTTATATCCGATTGATATGACAACCCTAACCAATCCGGTTATGACATTTTGGTTAGCATATGCTCAAAAACCGGGAAACTTTGCTACTGCCGCCAGTGAAGAAAAACTTCGTGTGATGGTTTCAACCAATTGCGGAACCACCTGGACTCCTCGATTTTCAAAACAAGGAGCTACTTTGGCAACTACCCAATCAACCAGTAGTGGTTTTTCCCCATCTACTGCTGCCCAATGGGAGCAACAAACAGTTAATTTATCTTCCTATACAAGTTACGACCACCTGCTCATACGTTTTGAACTTACCAGCAATGGTGGAAACAATATTTATATTGACGATATCAACCTTGGTTCAGGAACCGGGATGGAAGACCTGCTAAACCCATCTGAATGGATAATTTCACCTAATCCAAGTTCAGGCGAGGTATACCTAAATTATGTACTTACAAAAAATGAAGTGTTAACCATTAGCTTGAATGATTTACTTGGACGTACACTATTAACCATTGAAAACGGGCTGTTGAATCCAGGTGAACATCAAAACACATTTAATACTTCTACCCTTGAAAAAGGAATTTACCTGTTAAACATTGAAACCGGTGTTGGCAGAGTAACTAAAAAAATCATTGTTGAATAAAGGCCCGAATCCTTTCTTTACTCCCGAATTTATGTATAAAAACAGTATCCTCGCAACCCTATTCATTTTTTCCAATGTTTATGCAAGTTTGTCCCAAGACCTTTGTGGAACCGATCGGTTTCATAAAAAGCTGCTTGAGAACAATCCGAAAGCAAAAGAATCATACCAGGCCAGGAAACAATCCTTATTGGAATTGAACCATGATCAGGTAAAATCTGAACAAGCCGGAACCAGAGTAATTCCTGTTGTATTCCATATCATTCACCAATATGGCTCTGAAAATGTTTCTAAAAGCATAATTTTAGAAACAATTGATATCATGAATGCTGATTGG
Source organism: Bacteroidia bacterium (assembly GCA_019695265.1). Taxonomy (NCBI): domain Bacteria; kingdom Pseudomonadati; phylum Bacteroidota; class Bacteroidia; species Bacteroidia bacterium. The sequence continues at coordinate 12,566 of JAIBAJ010000056.1, forward strand.
CAAGGAAGCAATGAATTCATGAATTCCATTACAGCAAATTTTGCCGGTGTGGCAGCCAATATGAATGTTGAATTTCGTTTAGCCACACTTGATCCAAATGGAAATTGTACGGATGGTATAACCAGAACCTATTCAACTTTAACCGAGAATGCCTACGACAATGTTAAAGACTTGGTAGGTTGGCCCAATACCAAATACCTAAATATTTGGGTGGTAAAATCCATACAGGAAGATGGTTCAGGATCAGGCATTACACTAGGATACGCATACTATCCGGATGTAATGAATTGGAACCCGGGCAATGATGGTATTTTATGCAGAGCTGACGCTCTTGGTGCCAATTCATCTCGAAACGGAAGAACCTTAAGCCATGAGGTTGGTCATTATCTAGGATTGGCTCATACCTTTGAAGGAAGTTGTGGCTTTGATGGTGACAATTGCCCTGATACACCCTCGGAAGACGGTAACGCCTTTTTTGGATGCGACTATAATTACAATCCTTGCGGCAACAATATACCTGCCAATGTGGAAAACATCATGAGTTATTCTTCTTGTGTAAAAATGTTTACCAATGACCAAATGGATATTGTCGATCAGACCTTTCAGAATTACAGGTATGTATTGATATCCAATTCCAACCTAAATGCCACAGGAACGCAAAATGCGGGAATGGTTTCTAATTGCAAACCAATTGCAGACTTTAAGTCTAACACACAAATCCTTTGCATTGGGGAAACCGTTACTTTTTCTGATTTAAGTTTCAATGGAATACCGGATGGTTGGAACTGGACTTTTAATGGAGGAACACCTTCCACTTCAACAGAACAAAATCCTACCATTCAATATAATACACCCGGAATTTATACAGTCAGTTTAGTGTCTTCGAATCCGGTTGGCTCCAATTCTGCTTCAAAAACCGGTTATATAAAGGTAGTTACCAATATTGCAGAAAACTCCAATCCTCCATATTCCGAAGGATTTGAATCCTCCCCTGTAACGAATGGGTTGTGGACAGTGGAAAATCCCAATAACAATGTTACTTGGTCGGAAGTAAGTGCTGGAGCTGCTACCGGAAGTAAATGCATGCGAATAAATAATTCAGCAAACTCCAATTCAGACCAAACCGATGCATTAATCTCCAATTCATATAATTTCTCATTATTTGAAGATTTAACCTTTTCATTTAAAGTAGCCTACCGACAAAAAGCTAGCACCGACAATGACCAATTGAAAGTGTTTTTTTCAACGAATTGCGGAAAAACCTGGAATGTAAGGTATTCCAAAATTGGAGCATCATTGGCATCCACAGCTTCCGGAACTGCCTCATTTATACCAACAGCATCTCAATATCGTACTGATGAAGTTAGCATTTCTCCGAGCATTAAAAACAGCAACAATGTTCGATTTAAGTTTGAGTTTACATCCGGAGGTGGAAACAATATTTATATCGATGATATAAACATTTCAGGAACTGTAGGAATCAATAATCCAGGCGTAATCAATCAATCCGTTCTTGTCTTCCCTAACCCTGCTACTTCGCATGCCGATTTAAGCTATTTTTCTCCTAAAGGAGGCAAGGTTGAACTTCAAATTTTAAATTTAGTTGGAGAAGTGATTTATTCTGAACAACTTACATCTCAACCCGGTGACAACCTGTTTTCAATTTCTGACCAACACATTGGTGCTACCGGAATTTACCTAATAAAAATCAAAGGAAATGGATTTGTGGGTAATGGAAAATTGATTTGGGAATAGCTTCTAATATCAAAAAAGTGTTGTTGGGAAAATTATTGATTGTTCAAAATCGTTCCAACTTTCTTGGCTATCCTTGTCATCTATCTTGACACTCATGGAAAGTACAATTCTATCTTTAAGCAATGCGAATATTTACCAGCGTAGCAATATGATTCTAACCGGAGTCAATTTAGAAATTGGTAAAAGTGAATTTGTTTATTTAATAGGTAAAACAGGAAGTGGTAAAAGCTCCTTGCTTAGGACCTTGTATGCTGATTTGCCGCTTAGAGAGGGACAAGGAATGGTGGCCGGATATTCCTTGAACGGATTAAAAGATAAGGATGTACCTTTTTTAAGAAGAAAATTAGGTATTGTTTTCCAGGATTTCCAACTCCTCACCGATCGAAATGTATATGAAAATCTTAACTTTGTTTTAAGAGCAACTGGTTGGACAGACAAATCCAAAATTGACCAGCAGATTCGTGTTGTTTTAGACAATGTAGGATTAGGTTCTCTTGGCCAAAAAATGCCTCATCAATTATCAGGAGGAGAGCAGCAAAGGGTTTCTATTGCCAGGGCATTATTAAATAATCCTGAATTAATTTTAGCGGATGAGCCTACCGGCAATTTGGATCCAGAAACATCAGAAGGAATTTTAAACCTATTGGTAAGTATTAGTCAATTTGGATGTGCCGTTTTAATGGCAACACATAATTACAATTTTTTTAAGCAACATCCCTCCAGAACGGTAAAATGTGAAAATGGTCGTGTAATTGAATATAATCAAGAAACTGCCAAAAACGCCATTAAGGAGGAAGACTTTAATGATCCTTTACCTTATAATGTAAGAATCAGGGAAACAGAATTTGAATAAACTTCTCTGCGTTTTTTTGATTATCAAAATAATTCAACAAAATCCTTCTTCTTTCTTCCAATTGTTTTGTTTCAAATGGTTGTTCAAACTGTTTAGTTATGATTTCAACCATTTCATTTGCCGTTTTCGCAATTAAACACAACGATTCCAGTCCTGTATTTTCAACCATTGGAAGGTTTACCACACAAGCCCTACCATTGTACAAAGCGGCTAATAATTTCAACTTAATTCCGGTTGCCTGAAAGGTAGGAATCACATTTAATTGAGCATCCTGAATTAACTGATGAATTTCCTCTGTAGTAATTTCGGTGCGCAATGAAATATGAGGAAACTTCGATATGGCGGTTTTCAATTCTATTGAAGCATTGTTACCTGCAATTATCAAAGGAGTATTAAGCTTCGAGAATACCTCATTCACCAACCAAAGTGCAGCTTTATTGTTTTCTCCAATCCCTAAACTACCATGATACAAGCAATAGCTCCCTTTTCCGGGTTTAACCAATAACTCCGAATTGGTATGAAATGCGGTAATATGAAAAGTATTCGAATTTAATTTGGAAAAATGAGAGGTATCTGCAGGTGAAATAGCAACTAAAGCATCTGCTCCTGTTAATTCAGTTTCATAGGTTTTCAATTTGTTTGCTTCCAATTCAAAATAAAACCGTTTAAAAACACTGGATTCTGCTGCGGCTAAATGTCGATAATAATCATGCTCCACATTATGTGTTCGTACTACCCTTCTTCTTCCTTTAAGCTTTTCGTGATTTAAATAATAACAACAATGCAAACCTTCGAACAAAATAGGCGACTTATCTTTACAAAGGTTCACTAGTAACTGGGGGCTGCTTCGAGAAACTACAATAAATGGATTAAAACTAAGGAGGTATTGTCTTGAATTTTGTCTTTTATAATAATATACCTTCTTGCAATACTTATTTAATTCCAAAGCCTCTCCCCTTCCATATTCAAAACAATGGAGCGTAACTTTTATGCCAAGTTCAGCAAATGCCTTCAATTTATAGAATAAATCAATTGCTCCACCGTAATTAGCCGGGAATGGAACATCAAACGCCACAATATGTAAATGCCTTTCCATCGTTATTTCAACATTTCAAATTCGTTGATTTTATCCAATTCCAAAACCGTTTGGGTTCCATCTTCCGAAGGATGAAACATAGGTTTGAACTTTGCATTCCATTTAAATTGATACGGTTTATAAGAAAATCTCGAATACACCTGTTGACCGTACGTTTCATCAATTCCGGATAGCAATACAATGAATTCAGCTTCTGATTCCTCCAAATCTTTCTCATTTAACCCCCACAACGGACTTTTCTCATCAATCGGATGAACTATGGTCCAACTCAAAATCATAAAATCAATTTTCTTAAGTTCAGTTTCCAAAAAAAAGAACCTTCTAACCCAATTCCCATTCTCTTTAATTTTTAATCCTACACTTACTTTGACCTCCATTTCAATTAAGGTATTAGGAAGCGCATTGGCTACCCTAAACATCATTCCGGTTATATCTTTATAAGGCGAAATAAGCATATTGGAACTATAAATCATTTTACTTACCGGCCTTGAAAAACGTCCATATAGCAAACCGGTAGTTATAGAAAAGGATAAAACTCCAAATAAAGCTTCAAAAGAAGCCACCAAATTGGTTGCAAAACCTGTGGGATTTACACGGCCATATCCAACGGTAGTAAAGGTTTGACAAGAAAAGAAAAACGCCTCCAAAAACTTTTCTGCTGCAGTTTGACCGATCAATCCACCAATATTTTCTAAACCGGCAGCATAATATAAACTGGCAAAAATCAGGTTACAAACAATAAAAAAACCAACAGAAATCAGAAAAAACAATTTCCAAGAAATAGTAGTTAAATAATGAAAAGGACTGAATTTGTCCCAAAAGTGCATTCCGCGCTTTTGAACATTGAAGCTACCATCCCCATTTACCATTCTTCCACCTTGCAAAGAATTTTGATTGCTTAATCCCGATTCTTTGTTTTCACGAAAACCTTTTGTTGTTGTTGAACTTTTCGTACTCACGCCTCGAAATTAACAATTTCGGTGGTATAGGATGTTGTCAAATGGCCAAAATCCCTAATTATCCATAAATTGACTCTCCAATTTAGCTTCCTTCTCTAAATCATCTTGTTTCTTTTTTTCCAAAGGATAGGTTTCCAACATAGGATAGTTCGTCCAAAATGAAGGATGATAATCATATTGTCTTCTATATAAATTGGATAGTACAAAAAATTTATCATCCTGATTCAGTTTAGGATTTAACTCGTAGGAATATACCCACAATGAAAATTGCTCCTTAGCCTTAAAATCATACGTTTTAAAAACCGAATTATAGATTTCATGTAGGTAATTAAAATCAATCGAACTTAAAAAATACTTCTCCGACCTTTTTTGGTAAGTAACCTTTACAGCTCCATTTCTAAAATGCCAATTATTTTGATTTATTTCTTTGGAGTTAAAACCAGGATTTGGACTAGATTCTATATAGGTTTCTACAATAGCCGTATCAATTAATGAAATATCCAAATACCCTTTTTGCTTTTTTGATTCACCTGCCGCAGAATGGGTAAACTTAATCCTAACCAAGGTGTCCGATTGCATAGTGGAATCAAAATGAAAGGAATAGCGGCCGAGGTTAAATGGATTGGTAAAAAAACGGGAAGGATAATGTACCGAATTTTCTTCCAACAATTCTGCCAAATGGTCACCATGAACATCCTTATTTCGCTCATAAACCCTACTTCTTCTCATCTCATTCACCCTAATTCGCTCTTCGGAATAGTAGCCTTTATCTAAAACCGTGATGTCTGCTTCTATTAACCTTACCCAATGGTTATTCTCCTCGTGCAACTGCCTGTAAAATGCCTGGTAGGTGTATACTTTCTGAGGATAATTTTTGGGGAACCTTCGAATAGCTGCCCTTACCATATTTTCGGCTTTTAGCTCTTCAAATGTTACCTGGTTAAGACTATACATTTTGGTCTTCATTACCACTTGAATGGGCTTTTCATTTTTCACAACCTGATATGTTGTTTCAAATCCAATGCTCGAAAATACCAGAGAATCACCTTTGGAAGCCTGTATTACAAAAGCACCATTCGAATCAGCCATTGCAAATTTGGAGATGTCCAGGTTTCCTACCGAAGCAAATGGAACTTCCTGACCATTCTCATCAACCAAATGACCCTTCAACCACCCATTTTGAGCAATTCCATTGGATGATAAAAAAAGTATTAAAACAAAAAAGCCCAATCGTTTCATATGTATTAGAAAACGATTGGGCTTCATTTCCATAAAAATTAGTGCAAAATGCTCACTTTTTGTTGAGAAATGCCTTCTTTACCATTTATTGTTAAAGTGTAAATACCATTGGAAAAACCAGCCACAGGAATACCAAGTTCCGAAATTCCAACTTCTTGACTTTGATATACCAACTGACCTACCGAATTAAGCAATTGGACTTGTACATCCATTACCTTGTTTAATTGTACATTTACTCGATCATTAGATGGATTAGGGAAAACTAAAACGCCTTCTAAAACTAAATCATCCATTCCAACCCCTGTCACGGTTTTGAATTTAAACGGAGATTTCCATGCTCCATAAGTAGTTCCATCTGAAGAACGAACTCTCCACCAATAATCAGTATTTAAACTTAATGGAGTAGAATAAGTATAGGTTGAAGTTGCGGTAGTTGCATCTACCAAAATATTGGAAAAGTTAATATCCGAGGCCAATTGAAACTGATATTCTGAAGCCATAAAAGCATCAGTCCAATTGAAACTTACTGAATTAATCGCCACATTACTGGCATTGTTTGCCGGTGTTTGTAAATTAAAATCATCCAATTGTGGACTACCTTCTCCGGTTAAACGTGCAATCACTACATCATTGTCTTTCCAGCCAACAACCACAATTTTATTGTCTGACTGAACTGCAATTCCATAAAAAACAACTTCATTTGTCTGATTAAAATTGAAATCATTCATCCCGCTGGTTCCAAAGGAATTATCAAAACTATAATTGGAGCCGCTCATGCGAGTAACTAAACCGCTATTGCCTGAATATCCGCAGGTTACAATATTACCATTCATATCCCAAGCAATATCAGAATAGCCATTGTCATCAATACCGGTTACCCTGGTACTATTGATTGAGCCGGAAGTACCAACTTCAGCTAAAATACCTTGGTATGAAAGGTTTGACACATAACTTCTGCCGACAACAATAAAAGTTTGATCAGGGTTTAACAACATGGCATACCATTGATCATGTCCATTAAAATTCCCATTATAGGTTTCTTCTCCATCGGTTGAAAATGTATCATCCATGCTTCCATCCGAATTGATTTTGAAAGCAACCATATCCGAATCCCAACTTAAATTGGGGAAATCCCTCCAACCTATGGCGGTAATTTTACCATTGGAAGCAACTGCTAAATCCTCAATTCCATATAAGTACTGATTATCTAAGTTGGTAACCCACATCAATCGGATTCCGGTTGTATTAAAGGTATTGTCTAAAGTACCATCTGCATTAAACCTTGCCACCACCGGTTTGGCATGATTGTCGTCAATTTGAGATGAACCTCCTGCAATAATTTTACCGCTTAATTGATGCACCTTCAAACAACTAAACATATCCTGGTTGTTCCCATCCAGATCGGTTAAACTTATTCCATTGGTACCAAAACCGGTAAAGAGGCTACCATCGGAATTGTACTTAACCAAGGCAGCATCTTTATCTGTACCATTGTCTGAAAATCCGGCCAAAATAAAACTTCCATCAGACAAAACCGCAAGTTCAATTGCCTGGTCATCCGATCCAAGATTCAAATCTGTGGTTATTTTTCCATTATTCCCAAAAGTTTGATCTAAGCTTCCATCGCTATTATAACACAACACCAGGAAGTCATTTCCTGTGGCATTGGCAAAGGTGGTTCCTGCTACCAAAATTTTACCATTATCCAAAATAGCCAAATCGAAGGCTTTATCTGCACTTGATCCTACATTGGTAACATTGAATCCCGTTCCATTAAATGTTAAATCCAAGTTGCCCGCAGGTTGAGCTAAAGCCAAACTTGGTAAAATGGCTGCTAAGTATAGAATTCTTTTCATTTTGAAATTTTCGGCCGCGAAATTACATAAATTAATACAGGCTAAACACTTGAATTCTGCCTTCTCTTAAAAGTCTAGAACAATTCCAACCCCAATTGCTGCGGCGGAGGTTGGTTTTTATTTACAGGATGGTTTGGGTCTTCGGATGGCAATTTAATATCCTCAACCGATTCGGAGGGTTCGCTTATATCGCTTCCAATATTTTGCTCCGGTAGATTTTCGGAATGATCTGCCTCCGGAATAATTTCGGGTTCCGGTTCTGCTTCTTCTTCAGCAGGCAATGGCTCCAACAAATTAATCTCCTTTACTTTACGGTTGGTTAACCTATTTCCCTTGGCTTTGTAGCCTTTTACATCAATAAATTCAAAGGCATTGATGACTTCTTTCGGATATTCCCCATTAATCTTCTCAGCCAAATACACCAACTCAATTACCGGGTATTTATCTCCACTTATTAATTCCAAGGCCGATCCTTCCGATTCACTGATAAATAATACCTTTTTGTCTGATGATTCCGGAATAAATCGCTTAATATTAAATTGCTTATGCTCATTATCCCAATAAACAGCCATAATTGGTTTGTTCGGATTAAACTTCTCAATTAAAATCAGTTCTTCCTCAAAGTGGGTACTTAAGTCAAAACCATACAACCGATAATGACCACTTTGGTATATTGCCAAGATCTTATCATCGCCCGAAAACCTTCCCAACAGGGTTCCTCTACCTTCCGCATTTAATCGCTGAACACTGTCATCAAACCAAATTTGTCGTGCTGCAAGAGTAGAAACACCTTTCTCCTTTTGAACAATCTTTCTTATTTCTTCCCTAGTTAGAATATTTCCCTGGGCATCTCTTCCTTTTATAATTACCTCGCCAAAATCTACATCAAACTGAAGTTTTTTCAAACTCGGCCTTGGTCTAAGTTGAATATTAACCAACTCACTTTCACCATTCGGATTAGCAGTAAAATACAAAACTTTACTATCCTTGGTACCTTTAGAAAGTACATATTCCTTATCTCTGGTTACCCCTGTAACTGCAAACCTTTTCACATATTTTGCACCATACTTCCCATCCCGATAAATCATGTTATAAATGGTACGGTTGTCATTCTTCTTAAATACCGAAATATGAATGATATTCTTCCCAACAAAGGCCTTTTCAGTAACCTTGGTAACAATCATGGTACCATCTTCCCTAAATACAATAATATCATCAATGTCCGAACAATCCGACACATATTCGTCCTTCTTCATTCCAAACCCGGCAAAACCTTCTTCTCTATTCACATACAATTTCTCATTCGCAACAGCTACCCTGGTGGCAACAATATTATCAAATTGCTTTATCTCTGTTTTCCGCTCCTTTCCCTTTCCGTATTTCTTCTTCAGGTTTTTGTAATACTCAACTGCAAAATCAATCAGATGCTCCAAATGATGAACCAACTCGGCAATTTGATCTTTCAACTTCCGCATTTTTTCATCAGCAGCCGAACTATCAAAGCGGGTTATCCGAATCATAGGAATTTGGGTAAGCTTCTCAAAATCAGCCTCCACAATCTCCCTCAGCAAACTCTTCTTATAGGGCTCAAAACGCTTATCTAAATAAGCAAACAAGTCGGGTTTATTATCGTATTCCTTAAACGGAATATACATTTCCTCGTTAATAAAAATTTGCTCGAGCGAAGCAAAAAAGTAATCCTCTTCCAACTCCGCCTTGCGAATTTCCAATTCCCGCTTAAGCAGGTGCAAGGTGTTTTGGGTGCATATCTTTAAAATTTCATTTACACCTAAAAAAACAGGTTTATCCTGCTGAATGATGCAGGAATTAGGCGAAATTGAAATTTCACAATCGGTAAAGGCATAAAGCGCATCAATGGTTTTGTCGGGCGAAATTCCAGGGGCCAGGTGAATAACAATTTCAACGTTCTCCGCCGTATTGTCTTCCACCTTTCTTACCTTAATTTTCTCCTTCTCATTGGCTTTTAATATAGAATCAATCAAGGAGGAAGTGGTTGTTCCGAATGGGATTTCAGAAATAACCAAAGTCTTTTTATCCAATTGGTTAATCTTAGCCCTTACCCTAACCTTTCCACCTCTTAAACCATTGTTATAATTGGTAAAATCAGCATAACCACCGGTTGGGAAATCAGGTAAAATATCCGTTGATTTCCCCCTTAAAATATCAATGGAAGCCTCAATTAACTCATTAAAGTTATGCGGTAATATCTTACATGCCAAACCTACCGCAATCCCTTCAACACCTTGTGCCAACAGCAAGGGAAACTTAATAGGCAAGGTTACCGGCTCCTTGTTTCTGCCATCATAACTCGATTTCCAAACAGTAGTTTTGGGGTTAAAAGCAACTTCTAAAGCAAATTTACTTAACCTAGCCTCAATATATCGTGGAGCAGCCGCATCATCTCCGGTTAAAATATTACCCCAGTTTCCCTGACAATCTATCAATAAATCCTTTTGCCCCAACTGAACAAGTGCATCTCCTATCGAAACATCCCCGTGAGGATGGTATTTCATGGTATGACCTATAATATTTGCAACCTTATTATACCTTCCATCTTCCAGCTCCCACATCGAATGCAATATCCGTCTTTGAACCGGCTTCAAACCATCTTCTACGTAAGGAACCGCACGCTCAAGTATTACATAACTGGCATAATC
>JAIBAJ010000057.1 GCA_019695265.1 Bacteroidia bacterium
TAGGTTAAGGATTTAGATTGTTGGGCGGAGGGGGCCCGCCTAATTAAAATTTTAAACTATTGGATTCTTCAAAATTAACCGTTTTCAGTATTCTGTAGCTAGTAGTATTTCGTTCGTTTTCATTTGGGATGTGGGAATTGTTTCCAATTTTTCATTGGACGGTTTTTCAATAGAATGTTTATAATAAGTATGGTTACAACCTATACAGATGTTTGGCTCTTATAAAATTTCTATAAGTTTTTGATTGAAATGGCTCTTTTAGGGTATGTGTCGTAATTTCTTATCGAGGGGAGAAAATGCCTTATCTTTGTAAATATTTCGATTAAGATGTATGGATATGGATGGTTCATTTTCCAATAGTAGTTTCCGATTAATTTTGTTTAAGGTTTTATTATCCGGATTACTCGTTTTGGTTTCTGGACAGTTTGCCTTTTCCCAACAATTAAAGCAGGTAGGCAAAAATCCTATTACTTTTTTGCAAACCCATTCCGGAGCAAAAGGTATTGTTGTTTTGTTTTTGGATCCGGAATGCCCGATGTGTCAGAAATATGCGCATACTTATAACCATCTGACGGACCTGGTTGATAGTTTAAAGGAGGTTACATTCATTGGGGTTTTTCCAGGGATAAAATACAATGAGACCAAAATTCTTCCGTATCTGAAACGAAATAAGCTCAAAATGCAAGTTTTTATTGATCCTGATTTGGTCCTAACTACCTATTTAAAAGCAAGTATTACACCAGAGGTATTTATCCTAGATAAATCTAATTCAATTATTTATCAAGGATTGGTTGATAATTGGTTTTATTCGCTTGGAAGGAGGAGAAGTAAGGCTACTGAATTGTATTTGGAAGATAATCTAAGAAACTTTGTAAAAGATATTCCGCTTAAGTACCAAACTACCCGGGCCATGGGCTGCTTTATTCGATAAACCATGTGGAAAAAGGTAACTATACTAATTTTTTTATTAAGCTTTGGTTTAATATCTTTTTCTCAAACTAAGCATGTTACTTACTGGGGCCAGGTAAGATCAATACTTGATAAGCATTGCACGCTATGTCATTTTGAAAATGGATTTAGTCCATTTGCTTTAACTGATTATTTCTCAGCACAGAAAAGGGCCAATTTTATTTTAAACGTGGTAGAGAATAGAATTATGCCACCTTGGGCTGCAGATACTTCCTATCGCTGCTTTATTAACCAAAATGTATTAAGCAAGCAGGAGATTGAAACCTTTAGAAAGTGGATTCAGAATGGATGTGAAGAAGGTAAACGTCAGGAAGTAAAGAAGAATATAGTTAAAGCCCAACCATATACATTGGATACTACCTGGACTTTGCCAATGGTTAGACCTTATACGGTAAAGGATCTAAATAAGGATATATTTAAGCGATTTTATGTTCAAACCAAGTTTAATCGAGATGTTTATGCTTCAAGGTTTGAATGGAAACCGGGTAATAGAAACATTGTGCATCATACCGAAGTTTTCTTTGATTCCATTGGTATGGAAATTCCTGATTTAAGGATAGCAGGAAATGAGCAAATTCCCGGTCAAAACTATGAGGGAAGAATACCGGGATTAACCACCTACTCTTACCTTACAGGTTGGTTACCAGGTGAATTATTTGAAGAATTTCCAAAAGGCATTTGTGCTAAAATTCCAAAGGGTTCCAGTATGTTTTATTTAATGCATTATGCCGCAACTCCTATTGAGGAAACCGATTCAACTGTATTTTATATCCATGAATCAAAATCCATAAAAAATGCCAGGATTTGTAAGACTATTGATGTGCACGGACATCGAGATTTGGTTAAAGGTAGTTTCTACTTGCCGGCTGATTCTGTAATAACCTTGCATTGCAAGAAAGTAATAAAAGAAAAGATATCGGCTTTTAGTTTATTGGTTCACGCTCACCATTTGGCTCAATCCATGTTAGCCTATGTCGTTACTCCGGCCAAGGATACCATTCCTTTGTTACATATTCCTAAGTGGGATTTTAACTGGCAGTTTATTTATAAATTTAAGAAGTTTGAAATAATTCCATCGGGGTCTGTGATTCATTACTTCGTTACCTATGACAATACCTCCCAAAATCCTGAAAATCCTCATGTTCCGCCTAAGGATACGCATTATTCATTTGAGGCAGATCAGGAAATGATGGAGTTGTTTTTATACCATGTTCCTTATCAGGAAGGGGATGAAAAACTTCCAATTGAATACCCTTCCGATTAATTTGTCATCCGTTAGCCTTTTCCGAGTATAATTTGAATTCGTATTCAGAATGAAAAAAATTGTAGCCATATTCTTTCTCACCTTAAGCCTTGGATTACTCTTCCGTTTTTTGCAATCTATTGGAGAAAATAGGCTTAAAATGGGGGAACTTCCTACTAATGCCAAAGTTTTTGAACTTGGCCGTAGGTTGTTTTATGACCCCATACTCTCAGGGAATAAACAAGTATCCTGTTCTTCTTGCCATATTCAGGAATTTGCGTTTTCGGATACAGCTAAACTAAGCAAGGGAATAAATGGACAAACCATTACCAGGCATTCGATGCCTTTGGCAAATTTGAAACATAATAAATTCTTTTTTTGGGATGGTCGGGTGAAAAAGTTAGAAGATCAGGTTTTTATCCCAATTCGACATCCCAAAGAGATGGGTGGTAACCTGGAAACCATTGTCAACCGCCTGAATGCCGATCCAGTTTATAAGCGATTATTTCACGATGCCTTTGGTACTGATTTGGTAGATACCTTACAAATAAAGGCTTCTTTAGTATGTTTTATTGAAGCACTTGAATCTAAATCTTCTCCAATGGATAGGGTTTTTCAGGATCCTAAAAACCGGGTAATTGATGAACATCGTTCCGGTTCCAGTGTTCAAAGTGATTTTGAAGTGATGGTGAACCTCTTTGAGCGCAGTTTAAATTCGAAAGAATTGTTTTTAATGAATGCCTTTAAATCTTCGGAAAAAAAAATAGCCTATTCTGAACGTTCCTTACACGTGTATACCGTTTGTATTCAGTGTCATGATAAGAATTTTATGGGCGACGAGGGTCAGATGAAATGCAATGGATTGGATTCGGTTTCCAAAGATTTAGGATTAGGGGCAATTACCAAAAATGAGAAGGATATTGGGAAGTTTAAAGTACCGAGCTTTCGAAATTTATTTAAAACACCCCCTTATATGCACGATGGAAGGTATAAAACCATTGATGAAGTAATAGACCATTACAGCACAGGAATTGAAAATCATCCTAATCTGGATCCAATTTTAAAGGAGAATGGAAAGCCTATTCGATTTAACCTTACACCACAAGAAAAGGAAGAATTGAAAGGCTTTTTATTGCTAACCGAAGATACTGCCTTTATTCATAACAAAGCATTTAGTAATCCTTTTTTGCCTTAGGTTAAATTGCTTGCCTAGATTTGAATTTGAAGGGTGTTTTTTTGAATAATTAAGTTGGTTTGGCTTTTTCATAGCTTTTTCCTTCAACCCTTGCATTACCTTTGCCCGGTATTTTAAACAACTCCCATTTTTCTAGCATTTATTCGCATGAAATTAGTAAACCCCTCCACAGAAGCCATTCTAAAAGAAGTAATTGAAGATACCACATCCGGTATTGAAGCCAAGTTTAAATTATTAAAATCCTTTCAACCAAATTGGAAGGGTACTCCTATACAGGAACGTATCTCCATCATACAAAAGTTTTACGATTTGTTGGAACTTGAAAAGGAATCCTTGGCTAACGATTTGAGTTCGGAGGTGGGTAAGCCGGTTTGGCAATCACTCAATGAAGTAAACGGTGCCAAAGCAAGGATTAAGTTTTTTATTGAAAATTCTGAAAAATATTTAGCCGAAGAATGGATAACACCGGAGGGTGGTACCCGAGAGAAAATTGTTTATGAGCCATTGGGGGTAATTGCTAATATTTCTGCCTGGAATTATCCGTATTTGGTTGGAGTAAATGTGTTTATTCCTGCTTTAATTGCAGGTAACACCGTTATGTATAAACCTTCTGAATTTTCAACCCTAACCGGACTTAATATTGCCCGATTGTTTAAAAAAGCCGGCTTGCCTGACAGTGCATTTCAAATTGCTATTGGTGCAAAAGAAGTTGGGGAAACTCTTCTTAACTTGCCTTTCAATGGTTATTTCTTCACCGGAAGCTATAGAACAGGAAAGTATATTTACGAACGTGTAGCTCCTAAAATGGTTCCTTGTCAATTGGAATTGGGTGGTAAAGATCCATTATATGTTGCAGATGATATTTCTAACCTTAACAATACCGTAGAAGCAGTTTTGGAAGGAGTGGTTTATAACACCGGGCAAAGTTGTTGTGCAGTAGAAAGGGTTTATGTTCATGAAAAAATATATGATGACTTTGTTTCTGAATTTAAAAAGCAAGCTTCAGCCCTGAAAGTTGGTGGTCCGGAGGATGGAAAGATGGATGTGGGGCCTCTTACACGCAAAGATCAAGTTGATTTTCTAGAGTTTCAGGTAAAAGATGCCTTGGATAAAGGTGCCAATATTTTGGTTGGAGGAAATAGAATAAACCGAAAAGGCTATTTCTTTGAACCAACAGTTTTAACGGAAGTAAACCATCAGATGAGTGTAATGATGGAGGAAAGTTTTGGTCCTATTATCGGAATTCAAAAGGTAAAAGATGATTCCGAAGCCATTGCCCTCATGGAAGATACCAATTATGGTTTAACCTCAGCGGTTTATTCTTCCAGTGCTGAAAGGGCACAAGCCATTATGGAGAAAATGAATAGCGGAACAGTTTATTGGAATTGTTGTGATCGGGTTAGCGCAGGTTTACCCTGGAGCGGTCGCAAAAACTCCGGAATCGGTGCCACCTTGTCGCACATAGGCATTCGTGCTTTTACTCATCCTAAAGCCTATCATTTAAGAGGATAAAAAAAATTTTAGGAAAGTGTAAATTGAATGATTTTTCATCTATTTTTGCACTCCCAAAATCGAACGATTGAGGGCAAAATTCCTCCTTAGCTCAGTTGGTTAGAGCATCTGACTGTTAATCAGAGGGTCGCTGGTTCAAGTCCAGCAGGGGGAGCAAAAGGTCAACTGAAAAGTTGGCCTTTTTTGTTTTTATACATTCTGTTTCCCTTCTATATTCTGTTTTTCCGGTAATTCTTTCCGTATTTCTTGTCATTGATTTTGTGTTTTATATCACTTGCAACACAATAAAATATACAACCTATAATATTCCCCTGCATTTACAAATGAATCATTTTCTCCCAAAATTGTCAATAGAAATTTTAAACTACGTTTCGAGACAAGTGATAGGATGGTTTTCAAGTAATCTTTACCGAGAGAACATTATGTAATATCAATTTATATTTTAGTTTTCTTATGTAAAATTGTTATAACATAATGTATCCTCGGCATATTCCTAAGTTTGAAAGAATACCGAGAGTACAAAATGTAAGTCCTATTAAGAGTTAATATTTCTTGTAAAGTAGGACTAACATTTTGTTTCCTCGGCACTAACTAACACTAGCTCGGGATTAACCCAAATCATCCCACATCCCATCGCGCTTGTCATTTGTTCACTTCGTTTCAAATGACAATTTTGGGTTTATCTTGTTTCCTTATTTGATACTTTTGGACTCCTTGAGCTACGAGAGTTTTCATACAATTTGCATTGTGGGCGCCGGACCGGGTGGTACATATACGGCATTGCAATTGGCAAAACTAGGTATTCCTTGCACCCTCATTGATAAGGCCATATTTCCTCGCGACAAGGTTTGCGGTGAATCTATTCCTTCGGTGGCCATTAAAAGCCTGCACCGACTTAATCCTGCCATACTTGACGAACCTGAATTTCGCTCGGCAAAACAAATTATTTCAGGGGTAAATCTGTACGCTCCAAACGGCAAAAAAATATATATACCTTTTAACTCCAAATCCAACGAATTGCTGGGCCTTGATTCCTGTATAGGAATTCGAAGATTGGATTTTGATCAGGTGTTGATGCGGTTTGCTAAAAGAGAGAAATGCATCACGGTAATGGAGGAAACAGAGGTGAAAAGGGTAGAAAAGGTAGCAAATGGCTTTAAGCTTTTTAATCAACTCGATGAGCCTTTACTAAACACCAATATGTTGGTGGTGGCCAATGGGTTTAATTCGAATTTAACTCGTCAATTAACCAATTGGAACCTCGATAAAGGTGAAAATGCCTCGGGTATTGCCAGTTATTTTACACAGGTTGAAGGTATTTCCAACACCGGATTAGCTGAATGTTACGTGCTTTCCGGTTTGCAATCCGGTGGACTTTATATTCAACCGGTAGGAAACGGGGTGGTTAATGTCAATATTTCAATTCACAACGACGTACGTAAAAAGTATGGGGTTAATATCAGAAAGGTATTAGATGAAGCCATTCAATCTCAGCCGGTTTTGAAAAAGCGGTTTGAACATGCTGTAGAAATTCGTAAACCATTGGGGCATGGCTACCATTTAGGAATTGAAAAACGTCCGGTTTGTGGCGACCATTTCCTCCTGGTGGGTGATGCCGCCGGTTTTAATGATGCTTTAACCGCGAATGGAATTGGGCATGCTATGAAAAGTGCCGAAGTGGCAGCCAATCATATTGCTAAAGCATATTCCAAAAATGATTTTTCTCAAACCATGTTATTTCCTTACCAGACCGAGGTTTATAACCTGTTTTCTTCCGTTCGGATTACCGGTAAAGTTGGTTCCTGGGCTATGAAATATCCGAGTTTTATCTTTTTTATAATGAATACTTTTTTTGGTTATAAATGGATTGAGGAATTGGCTTTTGAGGTCATGTACACAAAATATCCGGTGGTTTTAGTGGTTAAAATGCCGGTTCGTTGGTTGGGGCGTTGGTTGAGAAAATTAGTTTCTTAGTTTTTTATTTGGCGGGTCCCCTCGCATTAAATTTTCACTTTTCCCAAATTTTTGTTAGGCTCGGGTCGGGCTATCGGCCATACTCCTCGTCCCACTTGCTAAAGCTGCGTGGTCCTGTGGGGTATTTGCCTCTATCCCTACCCGGCGCTTCGAACAAAAATTTGAGCAATCCCGAGTATTAGCATTTCAAACCACCGCACCTACCTGAAAAATTCAAGGAAACATGTATTTTCTTATTTTCGCCGCATGTCAAAACCAAGGGTGCTTCGTATTGCCAACCGCTTTAATATTGGTGGCCCAACTTTTAATGTTGCCTACCTAACCAGGTATCTGGAAAACTACGAAACGCTGCTCATCGGAGGCAGTTTAGATGAAGGTGAAGATAGTTCGGATTATATCCTAACCAACCTCGGTTTGCATCCAACCATAGTTCCTGAAATGAAAAGAGAAATTGATCCCAAAATGGATTGGAAAGCTTATTGGAGGGTTAGGGAAATAATTCGGGAATTTAAACCTCATATCGTTCATACCCATGCCTCCAAGCCAGGGGCAATTGGTCGTTTAGCTGCTATCCATGAAGGTGTACCGGTGGTTTTGCATACGTTTCATGGACATGTGTTTCATTCCTATTTTGGAAAGGCTAAAACACAGTTCTACAAGACCATTGAACGTTACTTAGCCAATCGATCAACCCGGGTCATTGCCATTAGCGAATGCCAGGCTAATGAGCTTAGTGAAGAACACGCCATTTGTTCGAAAAGCAAAATTGCTATAGTTCCTTTAGGTTTCGATTTAACCAAGTTCAATGATCACACCGAGGCCAAGCGCCTGGCCTTTCGTCAAGAATATGGATTAGAAGACAATACCATTGCAATATGTATTGTTGGCCGCCTTGTTCCTATTAAAAATCATGGATTTCTGATAAAGGTTATTCAGAAATTAAAAGAACAAACCAATCATCCCTTTAAACTTTTTATTGTGGGAGATGGAGAAGAAAGGACAGCTATTGAGAACCTGATTCTAGATGCCGGATTAAGTTATTCCAATGAAAAAATCAACACGGCAGATATCACCTTTACCTCTTGGATTAAGGATGTAGATTGGGTTTATGCCGGTTGCGACATTGTTACCTTATGTTCGTTAAATGAAGGCACTCCGGTAAGTTTAATAGAAGCCCAGGCTGCCGGTATTCCAATTGTTTCGACCAAGGTTGGAGGAATTAAGAACGTGGTAAAAGAACAAGTTACTGCCTTGTTAACAGAACCTGGCGACTTAGAAGGTTTTACTTCCCATTTAAAGCAATTGGTTGAAAATGAAAGTAAACGACTGGAATTGTCGGAGCATGGCTGGGATTTTGTTAAGGACAATTTTCATTATACCCGCCTGGTAAAGGACATGGACCGCTTATATGCACAATTGCTGGAGGAGAAGGGTGTAGCTACAAAGAGATGAACCTTTCTAAGCTAAACCCGATAGCAGTGGAAATTCATTGAAAGGCTTAGTGTGTTGGCAATGAATTGGAACGGATAGCGGGGCAGGTGATTGGTTGGAAGTTGAACCATCGTTTCCAAAAATAAACAAAAGGAATCAATCTCTTAACGTTTTATTCATTTTTACTATATTCACCCCGAGTAATTACCCTGCATGAAATCAATTTACAAAGCACTTTTTTTGGCTTTTTTGGCCATGATTTTTTCGAATGTTCAATCTCAAACGGCTGATTTTGAGTCTAGGCGACAAGCTTATTTGGCTGCCGGGCTTGCCGGAGATTCAACAGCGATAACGGTTCAAGCATATTTAGGACAGGCAGTAAATATGAATGAGGTAAACCATTTATTGTCCGGAATAACTTCTAACGAAAACATTGATTTCTTTTTAGTGAAGTTAATTCGGGTTTTGTATTTGACCAATGGAGAATATGATTCGGCCATATTGCCGGTCATTAATTCGATTCCTTATTGGTTGCACGATGGGGAAACAACCAGGCAATATTGGTCTGAAAATCATATGTGTATGTGGATGAGTTCGGATTGGTTAATGCATGAAAAATATGGAAAACCGATAGATGATCGTTTGTATGGGCGCTTGAAGCATTTTTTAGAACTAAAGATTCAATATGGGTTTTATGAGTTTTATTCATCTACTTATCTTCCTTATTGTCTTTCGGGGCTATTGAATTTATCGGATTATGCCCAGGATTCAACTTTGAAGAGTTTATCGGGTCAGGCTGCAAAGCGATTACTGAGTGAGATTTTGATGTTAACCAATGATCAGGGTGTATATTTTCCGGCTGCCGGACGCAATTATTATGGAAAGTATAAATCGGCTTGGGGTCAAAATCACAGTCATTTAATCTATTTATTGACTGGTATGGGGCCTATTCCAGATGGGGTAAGTCATTCAGGCGGTTTTTTAGCAACCAGCAGTTTGGTGGTTGATGAGGTTATTCAGAGTTGGACACCCCAGTTGGATGTTGTTAATTCCATTGGTCATACCCTTCAGGATGGAATTGGAATTAATTCTGTACTTTCCTTTGCTGATCGGGTCATGTTTCAATGGAGTTCCGGGGCCTATTTTCATCCGGATATTGCTATAGAAACGGCTACATTGGTGAATGATTCCAATTTATGGGGACATACGGAGTTTTTACCATTTGCTCAGTTTCAGGATTTGCCGGTAGAGCAGGCTCCATTTTTGGCCAATATTGCAAGTTCTATATCCAAGAGTTCGGTTATTTGTGGACAGGATGTAGCAGTTTTTAAACATGGATCTATTACCCTTTCATCGGTTCAAGATTTTTGGAAGGGGAAGCAAGGTTATCAGGTAATGCCATGTGTGGCAAATATTGGTCGTTCGGCTGTTTTAACGGCCTCAGGTAAGGTAGAAGCTGATTGGGAAGATAGGATGGATAGGACTTCGAACAATGATTTACCTTATGTGGAACAAAAGCACAATGTTGCTTTGTTGATGTATAGACCTGAAACTCAAGGCTTGGCAGCATTTAATGATACCAATCCGGAAGTATCCGTTTTTTGGCCGTCGGCAGAGTTGGATGAGGAGCGCCAGGATAGTTTGTGGATATTGGGTAGGCAAGATGGGAATTATGTAGCGGTAAGGAGAGGTTGCTATGGAGAAACGTTGGGAATATCCACTTGCTTTAATCCGGATGCTCAGACCTGGGTAATAGTAGTAGGAGATTCGGCAATGTATGGCAGTTTTGATCAATTTGAAAATTTGGTACAGCAAAGTTTGGTAAACGAATCGTGGTATTACGATCCGGTTGATTCGCAATGGGTGTATTCCGCAAGTGTGCAGTTTGACACCACCTTCATTTCTTATGACTGGAGAGGAGATTATGGACCTTTATTAGGTGTAAATTGGAAAGGAGAGGATAGGATGTGGCAGGTATTTCCCAATCCCGGAACCGAGGAGTTGCATATGAAATTACCGGAGCACTCGGAGGTTTTAACAGTTAGAGTAAGTGATGCACTAGGGAGAGTGTTGTTTCAAGAGCAAATTTTGCAGCACCAAAGAATTGTAAGTATTCCGGCCAGTTCATGGCCAGAAGCTAGCTATTTTATAACTTTTTCAGGAGCAGGAGAGAGCCTAGTTAAAAAGTGGGTAAAAGTTAATCCATAAATTTTACTTAAAAGATTATAAAAGTGGTTGCAGACAGGGGTTTGCATCCACTTTTTTTGTATTTATGCTGCCCAATCAAAATCATTTCATGAAGACCTTTTTAAGTCTACTAGCCAGCCTAGTAATTACCTTTAATTCCCTAGCTTTTCAAAATGTACCTGAAAAGTACCTGGTGAGTACCACCCTTGTAAAAAGTCATACCAAAAAGAGTATCAAGGAATTATGGAAAAAGAAGCATATTCCGGCTATTGCTTTGCCTGTCAATTGTGGAGTAGATATTTATGAGATTATTTACAAAGCGCCTTGGATTGACAGTACAACCTGGATAAATTGCTCGGGTATAGTTTATATACCAAAGGTTGAAGGAAAGAAGGTGCCAACGGTTATGTTTGGTCATGGAACGGAGATTAGAAAGGGTAGAAATATAACGGATGATGATGCACAGCAGAATATTTGTTTGGGATTTGCCACAGATAGGTATTTGGCTTTGTACCCGGATTATTATGGTATTGGAAAGGGGGATGGTCAGCATTTATATCAACATGCCTGGAGTGAAGGCATGGCTTTTTTATATATGCTTTATGCAGTGGAAGAGTTAAAGCAACAACTGCAAATTCAAACCAATGGTCAATTGTTTTTAACCGGTTATTCCCAAGGTGGTCATGCATCCATGGCTGCTCATAAATATATTGAGTTAGCAAAGGATCCAAGGTTTGTAGTTACAGCGTCTTCACCTATGTCTGGTGCGTATGACATGACAGGGGAGCAATCTAAATATATGTTCCAGGAATATCCAAGGCCATTTTATTTACCATATTTATTAATTAGCTATCAAAAGGCCTACAATATTTTAGATTCGTCAGATCCTTTCAGCGTTTTTAAGGCACCTTATGATACCTTGCTTCCTAATTTTTTTGGGGAAGAAAGGAATAAGTCTTATTCAGAGTTGGACAAAATAATGCCCAAGATTCCAAAGGATATAGTTAGAGACGATTATATTCATAATTACGTAAATGATCCTTGTTTTTCATTTAGACTAAGGTTAGAAGAGAACAATTTGACCCAATGGAAACCAGAAGCCCCGGTTCAATTATGCTATTGTAAAGGTGATAAAGAGGTGAATTACAAAAATTCAGAAGTGGCCTATGCAGGGATGAGAAGCATGGGTGCTCCGAAGGTTAAGTTAGATAATGAGAGTGATTATTTGGATCATAATACATGTGCAGCTTTTACGGTATTAGCCTCCAAGAACTTTTTTGATCGATATAAAAAACATGGGAAAAACCCAAAGATGAAAAATATACCGGCTTTCAAAAGGTGGATTGTGAATATGGTAAAAAGAAAGGTTGAAAAGCAGTTTAAAGAATCAGGAAAAGATAGAGCGTATATTTAATGCTTTTTCAAAGGGCTAAAATTTGAATGGCTTTGGAATTAATTTAGGAATTAGATAAGGATGTTTACAAGCAATTAAGCTTTGTTGGAATGGATATTCTTTTTTTGTGAAACCAACCTGGAATTCTTAGATTCAGGGTTGAAACTACTTAATAAGGAAGCGGCAAGGACAGTTTAAAAGCTAAATTTGGAGAAATTTTGAATTTAAAAGAAGTAGTCTAGCACAAAACTGGATTACATTTGCCTCATGATTTCGACCAATAAACCTACCATTCCGGCAACTCCGACAGGAACCCAATTAAATTGTAAGGGATGGGTTCAAGAAGCGGCCTTACGTATGTTACACAATAATTTAGATCCTGCTGTTGCAGAGCGTCCGGAGGATTTAATAGTATATGGTGGAACAGGAAAGGCGGCAAGAAACCATGATGCATTTCAGTTAATAGTAAAGTCTCTAAAAGAACTCAATGAAGATGAGACCTTACTTGTCCAAAGCGGAAAGCCGGTAGGAATATTGCCAACGCACAAGGATGCGCCAAGAGTAATTATTTCTAACTCCATGTTAGTACCACATTGGGCAACTTGGGAGAATTTCAGGGAGTTGGAGCAAAAGGGATTAACCATGTATGGACAAATGACAGCCGGGTCGTGGATTTATATAGGTTCTCAAGGAATAGTTCAAGGCACTTATGAAACTTTTGGAGAAGTTGCAAGGAAACATTTTGGGGGCAGCTTAAAAGGAACCCTATCTGTAACAGCAGGACTAGGAGGAATGGGAGGAGCACAGCCATTAGCGGTTACGATGAATGAAGGAGTATGCCTGGCCGCTGAAATGGAGGAATGGAGAATTTTGAAACGACTTGAAACCCGTTATTGTGATGAAATTTCTTACAGTATAGATGCTGCGATTGATAAGGCTTTAGAGTATAAGAAGGAAGGGATTAATAAAAGCATTGGAGTGGTATGTAATGCTGTAGATTTGTTGCAAAGACTCGTTGATCGGAACATAGTTCCGGATGTGTTAACCGATCAAACCTCATCGCACGATGAATTGGTGGGGTATTTTCCACAAAATTGGAGTGTAGAAGAAGCGAAAGTCCTTAGGGAGACAAATCCGAATGAATATATTAGGTTAAGCAAAGAAACCATGTGCAAGCATATTGAATTGATGCTTGAGTTACAAAAACGGGGAGCCATTACCTTTGATTATGGAAACAATTTAAGGGGTCAGGCATTTGCGGAAGGAGTGAAAAATGCATTTGATTTTCCAGGATTTGTTCCAGCATACATCAGACCATTATTTTGTGAAGGCAAAGGGCCATTTAGATGGGCTGCATTGAGTGGAGATCCACAGGATATTTATGAAACTGATAAATTAATTTTGGAATTATTTCCTGAAAATGAGGGCTTAAGACGTTGGATAACCATGGCTCAGGAACGAATTGCATTTCAGGGATTACCGGCAAGGATTTGTTGGTTAGGAATGGGTGAACGAGAAAAAGCCGGTTTGGCCTTTAACGAATTAGTTAAATCGGGAAAGGTTAAAGCACCAATTGTTATCGGAAGGGATCATTTGGATACCGGTTCTGTTGCATCTCCTAATCGGGAAACAGAATCAATGAAAGATGGTTCAGATGCCATTGCCGATTGGCCAATATTAAATGCATTAATTAATACAGCAGGGGGGGCAAGTTGGGTTTCATTGCATCATGGTGGAGGAGTTGGAATTGGTTATTCGATTCATGCAGGGATGGTTATTGTTGCGGATGGAACTGATGATGCTGCACGAAGGCTTAAACGAGTATTGAATAATGATCCGGCGATGGGAGTTATCAGGCATGCTGATGCCGGTTATGACATAGCTTTGGATACTGCCCGAAAATTCAGATTAAACTTACAATAAATGAAGATTTTAGTAAATCGCTCCAGATTTTTATGGAGCGGTTTTCTTCTATTGGGTTTTTTTATACTTCTCAATAGGTTTCTATTTCTGATTGGGACAGAAGAGGTAACAGGAAAGGCTATCTTTGTTTTGTATAATGGTCAGCACTATCGTTTAGTAGAATTTTCCGTAAAGAATCAACCTTATTATATTGAATGGGACTCTGATCATGGAGTAAAGTATAAGGATGAATTACCGATACGATATAAAACTGGAAATCCGGATGATGCCAGAATTTTCACATTTTGGGGATTTTGGATGGTACCTGTATTTTATTCTCTTGCTGTGGTAATTGTTTTTGTACCAATAACCATTGTGTTTTTTGAAAATCACCGTACTTTTTTATTGGATTTTTCAAAATTGAAGAGAAAGTCAGATGAAAAGTCCAAGGATTTTGATAGGAGGGATTCTGAAGAGCGCGGAATTTTCAAAAACTAAGTTAATTAGGAAGGATTTAGAGCTAAAAAAATGTTAAGCACCAAAGTTTAATACATAAATGGATGAACTATGTTTCTATTTTTGCCCAAAATCAAATTGCCTATGTTGAATAAATTGACTTTTCTGTTTTTGATTGTATTAGGTTTTTCTGCGCAAGCAGCAGACGGGTATAAGATTAAGTGTAAAATTAAGGGAGCAAATGATTCTACCTGTTATTTAGCCTATTATTTTGGGGATAAACAGTATTTGAAAGATACTGCCAAGGCCGATGCAATGGGGAATTTGGAATTTAGTGGGGCGGAGAAATTACCTGGTGGTATTTATTTGGTGGTAGTTCCGAAAAAGAGGTATTTTGAAATAATTGTTGACAAGGAGCAAAACTTTTCTCTGGAAACAGATACAGCAGATTTTGCTCAAAACATGCATTTCAAAGGCACTAAAGAGAATGAAGTTTTTTATTCGTATTTACGATTCATTACCCAAAAGTCAAAAGATATTGAGCCATTGAGAGAGCAACTAAAGAAGGTAAGTGAGAAAGGCGATTCGGCTAAAAACATTAAAGCACAGATGGGAGAGATTGATAAACAGGTTAAAGAATATAAATTGAAGTTTATAGAGGATCATCCGGAAATGATGTTGTCAAAGGTTTTTAAGGCATCTCAAGAGCCTGAAGTGCCTGAAAATCCTAATAAGGATGATCAAACCTTTGCTTACAGATATTATAAAGCCCATTATTTTGATGGTGTTGATTTTACGGATGATAGATTGTTGCGTTCTCCGGTATTTGCTAATAAGGTTAAATATTACATGGATAAGTTGGTGGTACAGTCTCCCGACTCTTTAAATAAAGATGCTGAATATTTGGTGGAAAAAGGAAGGCCTAATAAAGAGGTATTTAAGTACTTGGTTTATTGGTTGACCAATACCTATGAGACTTCTAATTTAATGGGTGCTGACGCCATCTTTGTAAACATGGTTAAAAAGTATTATAAAACCGGTCAGGCATTTTGGGTAAATGATACAGTTTTGAAGAAGATTGTAGATAGAGCTGATCAGCTTGATAAGATTCTTATTGGTAAAACAGCCCCTGATTTATTGGTTCAGGATACCCTTTTAGCAAATTTTTCATTGAGCAAGTTTAATGCAAAGTATACCATTTTATATTTTTGGGATCCGGATTGTGGGCATTGTAAAAAAATCACTCCCAAGGTTTTAGAATTTTACAATGAGTACAAATCGAAGGGAGTAGAAGTATTTGCTGTTTGTACCAATTTTGGAGAGACAATGGATTTGTGGAAGAAAGGAATTAAGGAAATGAAATTGAACTGGTTTAATGTGGCGGATTTATTTAATAAGACAGGCTATAAAAAGACTTATGATATTTACAGTACTCCCGTAATTTACTTGTTAGATAAGGATAAAAAGATTTTAGCAAAACGAATTGGCGCAGAGGATTTAAAACCATTTATAGATAGACTGCTAAAAGAAACGAAATAACATACGAACGAAAGAAACTCCCATTATCTTTGCCCTATGGTTTCAAAACGCACTTTGTTTTATATATCAGCTATACTGCTGGCAGCCGTTTCAAGGTTACTTCCGCATTTCCCAAACTTTTCGCCAATTGGAGCATTAGCTCTATTTGGTGGTGCAATGTTTTCAAATCGCTTGATGGGATTTATTGCACCTTTAGCAGCTATGGTACTTTCAGACTTATTTTTAGGATTTCATGAAACCATTGGGTCGGTTTATTTAAGTTTCGCATTAACTGTGTTTATTGGTTATGGAATTGGAAATGAAACATCTAAAAGGACCTATTTAAAAGTGTTATTTGCTCCTGTGGCATCCTCCATTTTGTTTTTTATTCTAACGAACTTGCATATGTGGTTTTTATTTTATTCCAGAGATTTGCAAGGATTGATTACATGTTTTACTGCTGCGATTCCATTTTATTCAAATACCTTGGTAAGTGATATGTTTTATACTTACTTACTATTTGGAAGCTATTTTTTGGTTGGACAGAAATTACCATCCTTGGTTAAGGCCTAACGTGGATGAAACCTTATGTTATTGTAGGTACAGTTGGAGGGCTGATTGGAATAGTATTTAAATTATTCCTTTTTTTTACGGATCGGTTTAATTTTAATAGTTTGGCCTTTTCTAACTTAATGGAGTTAGGGATTGTGGCCTTGGTCCCAATATTTGCTAGTGTATATCAATTTAAGTTCGATTATCAGTTGCTTTTTTGGGAAAGGGTTAGGCCTATTATAGGTTCTTCAATTGTTTCAACACTTTGGTTTTCTATTTTTGCTTATGCTTATTTTGGTTTAATAAATCCGGAGTTTGGCGCTCATTTTGTCATGGAAAATGAAGCATTGATTCACAAAAATGCTCCGGATCCTCAGCAGTTTAAGAAGATGGTTGATTTTTATTTGAATCATTTTCAACCAATAAATCAAGCGACATCTGCTGCCTTTGGAATGATGTTCGTTGGGATGGTTTTTTCATTTATTTCCGCTGCTATTTCAGGGTTAATTAAACGTTCATAGAATCTTTCATTCTATTTTTTTTGGAGCCCAATTCTTTATAAAATTGAGGATTATTTTTAATCCGTTTAAATACACGTTGTATGAAGTTACTTCTGTTTTTATTTCTTTTCACTACTGGAGGAAAGGAACCGATAGATAAAGCATCTGATGATTCTTTAGCAAATAATCTTCAAACCACTGAAGGAATGCAGGGAATATTGGAATTAAATAATGTTCCTCATATGTTTATGGGATTTCCAATTGAAAAGGCAAAGGAAATTCGTATGAAACGATTAGAAATGGCGGAAGCATTAAAGAATTATGCTTCAATTTCCAATTTTGCCAATGACCTTGGATTAATATTAACCAAACAAAAGGAGTATAATAAGGCTTTGAAATATTTTAATCAAAGTATGGATGCCTATACTAAACTCGGAAATGATAGGGGAAGGGCCAAGGTGTTTTTAGAAACAGGTTATCTGTATCAATTAAAAAATGAGCCTCTTAAAGCGTTGAAGCAATTCGAGAGTGCACTAGGTATATATGAATCAGAAAATAATAAAAAGGGAAAAGCCTTTGCACATTCCTTTATGGGACAATGTCAAACAAGTATTAATCAACTTTCAGAAGCAAAACGACATTTGGACTTAGCAGTAAGGTTGTTTGAGGAATCCGGTGATAAATTGGAAGTTGCAAATACCTACGATAAAATTGGTGATATGGAATTGGTTGCCAATCGTGTTGAAAATGCATTAGCTTGGTATGATAAATCTTTAGAATTAAGAAATAACAATGGTAGATTGACAAAGACTACTGCAATACCATTAAGGAAAAAGGCAAGGGCTTATTATTCAAAAGGTGATTTGACCAATGCCTATAAATATGCCGAGGCTAGCTTACAAATAGAGCGTGACGAAAAAACCGCAAAATTAAAAGAAGAGGTTTTTAAAAAGATGGGCAAAAGTGAGAAAGCCATTATTGCTCAAACCTTATCAGATGTTTCTGCTTTAAAAGATTCTTTGCATAAGGCTCAAAAGGCAAATGAAATAATGAATATGAAAATGATGCAGGAGGTGAATAGAAAGGAAGCGGAGTTAAAGAAAATGATAGAAGAAAGAAATGAGCAGTATCGACAATTTACGGCCAAGGAGCTTGAAATGGCAAAAGTTAGGACTGAAATAGAATTGGAGAAAATTAAAAAGGAACAAGATTTAATGACTGTTTCTGCATCCAAAGATTCGTTGGAGGCCATTTCGAAAGAGCTAGAGCGTCAAACAATTTTGCTTGAAAATGAAAAAATTCAACGTGATGCAGCCCTAACAGAGAAAGAGTTAAGTTTGGAGAAAGAATCAAATAAGCGAAATATCTTACTAGCAGGTTTGATTTTTTTAGGTCTTATTATTTTGTTTTTTTATGGAAGAGCAGTTTATAAGCAAAGGTCTTTAGATAAAGTTAACAAAGCGTATACAGAGCTTAGACAATCAAACAAGGAGCTAATAGAAACCAGAGACAAGTTAATTGAATCGGAAAAGTTTAAACAACAGTTTTTAGCAAATATGAGTCATGAAATTCGTACTCCAATGAATGCTGTTGTTGGAATGACCAATTTGTTGTTAAACACTAAATTAGATGAGCAGCAAGGAAAGTATTTGGCGGCAATTAAGCAAAGTGCTAATAATTTATTGGTAATCATCAATGATATTTTAGATCTATCAAAAATTGAAGCAGGCAAAATGGAATTGGAAAAGGTCAATATATGCTTGCCTGAAGCAGTTGAGAATGTTTGGAATATATTGCGATTTAGAGCAGAGGAGAAGGGGTTAGATTTTAGATTGGAATTTAAGCCGGAGGTTCCCAAGTTTGTAATGGGTGATGAAACTAGGTTAAACCAAATTTTAATAAATTTAGCGGGGAATGCTATTAAATTTACCGAGAAGGGAAGCGTAAGAATTTTGGTTGAAAGCCAAGGTGTTGAAGGTGAAATTCATAAGGTTAGGTTTTCAGTTATTGATAGTGGTATTGGTATTGCCTCTGATAAACTTGATAAGATTTTTGAAAGTTTTAGTCAAGCTTCATCTGATACAAGCCGCAAATTTGGAGGTACAGGATTGGGGTTAACTATTTCTAAGCATTTGGTTGAGTTACATGGTGGAAATTTACAAGTAACAAGTGAATTTGGAAAGGGAAGTACTTTCTTTTTTGTAGTACCTTACCAATTAGGCAAAGAGCAAAAAACAAAAATTGTTGTAGATGAAGAAAAGTTAAATTTAGACCGTCCACTGAAAATTTTATTGGCAGAGGATAATGAATTTAATCAAATAGTTGCAATGGATACCTTAGAGGAGATATTTCCCGGGATTCAGGTAGAACTTGCAGAAAATGGCAAAATTGCATTAGAAAAATTAGATGCAAAGGAATATGATTTGGTTTTAATGGACATCCAAATGCCAGAAATGGATGGAATGACTGCAACCAAAACGATACGTGAAGTTTTTCCCTCGCCGAGAAATAAAATGAAAATTTGTGCCATGACTGCAAGTGTAACCAGGCAGGAGGTAGAAGAGTTTTTTGCCAATGGATTAGATGATTTTCTAGCTAAGCCTTTTGAACCAAGTGAGTTAAAAAGAAAAATAGTTAAGCTTGTTAATTTAAGTTTAGCCGAAGGGATAAGCAAAGGATAATGTCAACAGGAATGCTATTTCAATATGCGGGGATGTTGCTATTTCCATTTATTATAATGGAGTTAGTAAAACGCAATAAAATTGCCGGGATATTAGGCCCTGTGGCATTAAGCTATGTATTTGGTTTTTTATATTCTCAATTATTTAGTCAATTTTTTTTCTCTGAAGTATCCAAGAATCTGGTGGATTTTTCGGTGCCGGTTGCCATTGCTTTGCTTTTGTTTTCTACTGATTTTGTTTCATGGCTTAAATATGCTAGAAAAGCCATGTTGTCATTTGGATTGCAAATAGTTAGTGTTGTATTTTGTTCTTTTATTGCCTATTTGGTTTTTAAAGGGTCGCATCCCGAATTGTGGAAAATTGCCGGAATGTTCACGGGTGTTTACATTGGAGGTACTCCAAATTTAATTGCTATTGGACGAATGACTGAAGCAAGTGAACAAACCATGGTTGTTGCTCAAGCAAGTGATGTGTTTAATAGTGGAATCTATTTTTTATTATTGCTTACGGTAGCACAACGATTTTTGCTTCAGTTTCTTCCCAGTTTTTTTCCTATGAAGGATAATCCCAGAGATGAAACCTTTCACTATGGAAGAATTGGTTTAGAATTGTCTTTCGGTCAAACAGTAAAACGTTTAATTGTTTCGTTTGGCCTGGCTCTTCTTGTTTTTGGTAGTTCAATTGGAATTTCTTTTTTGGTAGCAGGCGGAATAGAAATGATTCCTGTTTTATTATCAGTTTCTACTCTTTCAATCGCACTTTCATTTATAAAATCCGTAAGAGAATTACCAAAGACCTATGAATTTGGGGAGTATTTTATTTGTGTTTTTTGCTTAGGGCTGGGAAGTCAAACTAGATTTGATGAATTGATTTCAGGAAATATTTCTATTTTCCAGTTCGACACTATGGTTATATGGACTAGTATTGGATTCCATTTTTTCTTGTCTCGAATTTTCAAGATAGATGCTGATACAACTTTAATAACTTCTACCGCTGGGATTTTTGGCCCTCATTTTATAGGTCCTGTTGCCAGTGTTTTGAAGAATAAGCAAATTGTGGTTTCAGGAATTACTACAGGTTTGGTAGGATTTGCACTGGCAAATTACGTTGGATTAGCATTAAGTTATATACTACATTCATTTGGTTAAAAAGTAGGATTCGATGAATGTATAAACTTTAATTGCAGATGAAGGTTTTAGCTGTACTTTTGTTCAGTACAAGAATGTCCAAGTTTCTCCGAATTTTTGTTTTTTTTGGTATTTTTTGGAGTTTAGGTAATAAGTCCTTCTCCCAGGTTAATGCTGCATTTTCCGCCGACCAAACAAGTGGTTGTGGGACCTTTCTGGTTCATTTTACAAACCTTAGTACCGGTTCCGGTACTTTAAGCTATTTATGGGATTTTGGGAATGGTAATGTGTCTACATCTCCCAATCCATCTGCACTTTATAGCGTACCCGGGACTTATACCGTAATTTTGAATGTTTCGAATGGGATTAATGCTGACCAAGAGGTTCAAGTAAATTATATAACGGTATTCACATTGCCTCAACCAAATTTTACAGCAACTCCAACAGCAGGTTGTCCTCCACTTGATGTTGATTTTTTGAATAGTTCTACCATAGGTTCGGCCATTGTTGATAGTGTAATTTGGGATTTTGGTGATGGTAACATTTCATCCGGATTAAATCCAAGTCATACCTATACTCAGCCTGGAAATTATACTGTTTCTATGTTAGTGGTAGATCAGAATGGTTGTTCTGCCAACCAATCTTTCCCGGCATCTATTCAAGTGAATAATAATGCTCCGGTTGCAGGATTTGTTGCCAATGATACCGTACTTTGTTCTGCACCTTTTAATGTACAATTTACAAATCAAACAACTGGTTCCGGTGTTACAACCTATTTTTGGGATTTTGGCGATGGAACTACTTCTACCCAATCCAATCCCAATCATACTTTTGCCTCATCTGGAAATTATTCTGTAAGTCTTACTGCAACCTATACTACAGGTTGTGGAGATACTGAATCAAAAACCAATTATATAACTGCTGTAGGAAATTTAAATTCTAATTTTATTGCAGATGATACCACCGTTTGTGCAGGTGTTGCTATTCATTTTACCAATGTAACCGTTCCTATACCCAGTTCGGTTGTTTGGGATTTTGGTGATGGAACTACATCCACCTTACCCAATCCCGTTCATTCATATTCAAATCCCGGCAGTTATTCTGTAACATTAACAAATAGGTATGATGCAAGTTGTGTGGACCAAATAACCAAACCCGGTTACATTTTTGTTTCTGAGAGTCCTGTTGCAAGTTTTACCGCTGATATTACTCATTCTTGTGCGCCGCCTCTCACTGTAAATTATACAAATCAAAGTACAGGTACCGGTCCTTTAAGCTTTCAATGGAATCTAGGAAATGGAGTTTCTAACGTTCAAGACCCAACGAGAATATATAATACTTCAGGTGTATTTGATGTTCAATTAATAGTTACAAATCCTATTGGATGTAAGGATACCTTGTTGTTAGATAATTACATTGTAACCAGAGGCCCGGTTGCTAACCTTTCTGTTAGTAGCTACTATCCTTGTATTCCTGTTTCTGTTAGCTTTACTGATCAAAGTAGTGGACCTTTCCCTATTTCAACCTGGAATTGGAATTTTGGAGATGGGACAAACAGTTCAGTTCAAAATCCTGGACATACTTACGGGTTACCTGGAAGTTATCAAATTAGTTTAGATGTAACGGATTCTCAAGGTTGTAATGCGACCTATACATATCCAACATTAATAAGTTCTTACACTAAACCTGTGGCCAATTTTGCTACTGCTGATAATTCTATTTGCGCTGGAACTTCTGCTCAGTTTACAGATCTGTCCACGGGTGCTAATCAATGGATTTGGAGTTTGGATGGAATCGTGATATCTAATTTGCAGAATCCTTTGCTGGGTTTGGATGATACAGGGTATGTTAGCGTAGGCTTAATTGCTGGAAACAATGGTTGTTATGATACTTTATCCAGGGATTCATTTCTCTATTTGCTTGCCCCGGTCAATCGTTTTACTTATAGCAAGGATTGCACGGCACCTTTGACAGTTTTTTACAATGATACTTCAATTTTACCTGATACCTATTTTTGGGATTTTGGAGATGGTGTCACGTCCACCTTGTCAGATCCTCATCATACCTATGCATCAACCGGGCAATATACGGTAATTCATACGGT
>JAIBAJ010000058.1 GCA_019695265.1 Bacteroidia bacterium
TTAAACGAAAAATGGCGTCTAAAGGTGGTTTTTAGACAAACTGACGATAGAGGTAAGTAGCCCACAGGAGCACGCGGCGCTAGCCAAGTGCTACGAGGACTACAACCGATAGCGTGACCCGAACGCCGCTCGCAATAGGTTTAAAAAATGCAGTAAACTTGGAAGGCGGAAGGGGGCCCGCCAAATTCTTAAAACCAATGGAACCCAAAAAAACTAGCCGAATTATTTAGTTTTCAACCTACTAAACGTTTGTATTATTCTGGGGTCAAAACAAGAAAGTTTCACCTATTTCCCTTTGTTACTGAAAGCTTTACATTTGCCATCCGATTTTACCCCGACATGAAAAAAGGACTGTTTACTCTTCTTTCTTTTTTAACTTTTTCAAGCTATTTATTTTCACAAACTGCCGTTCCGCCTCAGCGTACCTGCGGAACCCAACTTCCACCACCGGAATATGAGGAATGGTTTTCGCAAAAAGTAGCTGAATATGTTGCCAATCAGCAGTTTAATAGAACAGAGGCCATTAATTACACCATTCCGGTTATTATCCATATAATTCATAGCGGAACAGCAGTTGGATCAGGGCCTAATATTTCAATGGCTCAGGCCCAATCGCAAATTCCTATTCTGAATGCCGACTATGCCGGAACCAATGCCGATATAAGCAGTGTTCCATCGGTGTTTAACAGTGTGAAAGCAGGAAATACAGGTATTCAATTTTGTTTGGCAAAAGTGGACCCAAGCGGGAATATTTTGTCTGAATATGGAATTGAACGAATTAACCGTGTTAGCAGGGGATGGTCAGACCCCAACAACATGAGTTCCAACGCTTTGCAATCTTATTTCGATCAAACCATTAAACCGGCCACCATTTGGGATCCGACCAAGTACCTGAATGTTTGGGTAACAGCGGCTGATGCAAGCGGATTATTGGGATATGCCTCGTTTCCGGCAGGATCCGGACTTACCGGTTTGTCGGGTGTAGAAACAGCTACAACCAGCGGAGTTGTGATTAACTATACCGCTTGGGGAAATATTGGATCGGCAGCCTCTCCATATAACCTGGGCAGAACCGCTACCCATGAAATTGGGCATTGGCTGGGATTGCGTCACGTATGGGGTGATGGAACCTGTGCAACGGATTATTGCGGCGATACTCCGGCAGCCCAAACGGCCAATTATGGATGCAAAAGCCATCCCTATAACACAGGAGGATGCTCCGGAAATACAACAGGAGAAATGTTTATGAACTACATGGACTACTCGGATGATGCCTGTATGTATATGTTCACCCTCAACCAATCAACACGAATGCAAACCGCCATGGCCAATGGCACTTACCGGATTGGTTTAAACTCTTCGGGCAAATGCAACACCCCGTATGCACTGGATATTGGAGTTACGGCAATAACCAATCCGGTTGCCGGAAGTTCGAGCTGCAATACCAGCGTAACTCCAATAATTACTTTATCTAATTCGGGTAGTTCTACCGTTACCTCTGCAACCATTACCTACTCCTACGATGGAGGCACTGCTTCCACCTACTCCTGGAGCGGGAGTTTGGCGTCCGGAGCTACTACTTCTATTACCTTACCTGCAAGTCCTTCTCTTTCAGTAGCAACCCATACCTTTACAGCTAGTTCAAGCTTGCCCAATGGCTCTGCCGACCAAAACACTTCGAATGATGCCAGCACGGTTTCATTTACTATTGCTACCCCCACCTTAACTGCTTTGCCCTTTTCGCAAGGTTTTCAGAGTACTACTTTTGTACCAACCGGGTGGACTCTCAATAACAGCAATGGGGATGGTACCTGGACCCGTACAACTACTGCGGGAGGTTTCGGAACAAGTTCTGCTTCGGCCCGAATGGATAACTATTCACCCAATACTACGAATGCCGGAACTATTGACGAATTGCTGACTCCAACCTTTGGCTTGGTAGGCTATTCGTCCGCTACTCTTACTTTTGACGTGGCTCATGCCCGTTACAATTCCACCAATATCGATTCCCTTATTGTTCTGTGTTCAACCGATTGTGGTGTAACCTGGACCCGTCTTTATAACAAAGGTGGTTCCGGTTTGGCTACTGCGCCGGATAAATCCAATGCTATTTTTGTTCCGACTTCCAGCCAATGGCGAACCGAAACCATTGATTTAACGCCATACGTTGGACAATCCAATATCAAGTTTGCATTTCGCAGCAGAGCCGGTTGGGGACAAACGGTTTATTTAGACAATATAAACTTAACTGCTATTACTGCATCGGTACAGGCCGGAGTTAGCATAGCTCAAACCAGTGGAACCAATCCCATTTGTGCAGGCAGCTCAGCAACCTTTACGGCATCGGCTACCAATGGTGGATCTGCTCCTTCCTACCAATGGAAGGTGAATGGGGTGAATGTAGCGACAGGTGCATCTTTTACAACAACTACCCTGGCAAGCGGAGATGTAGTTTCCTGCGTTTTAACTTCGAATTTAGCTGGAGTAACAAATAACCCGGCAACATCAAATTCAATTACTATGACCGTTAATCCGGTTCCTGGAACACCGGTGGTAAACAGCAATAGTCCACTTTGTTCCGGAAACACCCTTAACCTTACTACTGCAACAGTTGCCGGAGCCACTTATGCCTGGTCGGGACCAAATTCCTATACCAGTACCAGCCAAAATCCTACCCGTTCATCCGCTACCACTGCTATGTCGGGAACCTATAGTTTAACCATTACTGCCAATGGATGTACCAGTGCTGCCGGAAGTGCAACAGTAACCATTAATCAAACCCCAGGCACCCCTACTCCAACCGGAAATAGTCCGGTTTGCTCAGGAAATGCCATTAACCTTAGCACCAATGCTGTAAGCAATGCCACCTATGCCTGGTCAGGACCTT
Source organism: Bacteroidia bacterium (assembly GCA_019695265.1). Lineage (NCBI taxonomy): Bacteria > Pseudomonadati > Bacteroidota > Bacteroidia > Bacteroidia bacterium. Next base: position 2,888 of record JAIBAJ010000058.1, read on the forward strand.
CATCGTTTAGTTCCTCCTCACAAAACCCCAGCATCAGTAATTCCACATCGGCTATGTCGGGAACCTATAGCCTAACTACTACAGTTAATGGTTGTACCAGCCAGGCCGGAACGGTTGCCATAACGGTAAACAATGCTCCTGCTACACCAAGTCCTTCCTCCAATGCCCCGATTTGTGCCGGTGCCACCTTAAATTTAAGTACGGCCACAGTTAGCAATGCCACTTATGCCTGGACCGGACCAAACGGGTTCACCAGCACCCAGCAAAACCCTAGCCTTAGCAATGCCACCACTTCCATGTCAGGAACCTATTCTTTGGTTGTTTCTGCCAATGGTTGCAGCAGTTTGGCAGGTACAGTAGCCGTTACAGTAAATAGTTCAGCCACCACCCCCAATGCATCCAGCAATAGTCCGGTTTGCTCCGGTGGAACACTCAACTTGAGTACTACCGTTACCGGTGCCACCTACGTCTGGACCGGGCCAAACGGATATACCAGTACTCAACAAAACCCAAGCATTACTAATTTAACATCGGCCAATGCCGGAACGTATACTTTAACTGTTAGCTCGGGCAATTGTACCAGCCAGCCGGCTTCCATATCAGTAGTGGTTAATAGCGCTTTGGCTACTCCAACTATCACCACGAATAGTCCGGTTTGTGTTGGAAATACCATCAACTTATCCACCCCGGCTATAAGCAATGCAAGTTATGCCTGGACAGGTCCAAATGGCTTCACCAGTACCCAACAAAATCCAAGTATTACCAACGCAGGAACAGCTAATGCAGGAACTTACTCGGTGGTGATAACATCAGGTAATTGTAGCAGTCCGGCTGCAAGCTCAGCTGTCATTGCCTTACCAACAGTTGTTCCTACAATCTCCATTTCCAGTAATCCTGCCAATACAACCATTTGTCCGGGTGATGCCATTAGCTTCAACGCCAATGTAAGCAATGGTGGAACTAGCCCAAGCTATTCATGGCTTGTAAACAACACTTTACAAAACGGGGCTAATTCGGCAACCTTTTCCGGTTCAACGTTTACCGGTGGAGAAACCATTCAATGCCAGGTAGTTTCATCGACTGCCTGTGCCAACCCAAGCAACGCCAGCAGCAATACCTTAACCATTGTTGTAGATGCGGTTGCAACTCCGGTAATTACTGCCAACGGAAATGATTTGGTTTCAAGTCCGGCTTCCGGTTACCAGTGGTTCTTAAATGGGGTTATCATTTCCGGTGCTACTTCGCAAACGTATACCCCAACAGCAGTTGGAAACTATACCGTAGTAACCACCAACGGAACCTGTTCGTCAAGCCCATCGGCACCGTACAATGTAATTACTGTTGGAATCAACAATCCTCTTACGACCGGCAATTGGAATATTTATCCTAATCCTTCAACCGGCTTGTTTATGATAAACTATTCCGGTAACAAAACAAGCACCTTGCAGATTCAAATCAGGGATATTATTGGTAAAACCATTCTGTTTCAGGAGGTAAAAACAAATCCCGGTTCCATTTCCATTCCGTTGAATCTGGAACAGGAAGCCAATGGTATTTATACACTTGAACTTCGCAATACCGATTTCAAAACCGTTCAAAAATTGATTTTAGAAAAATAGTTTGGATTTTTTTTGAAACACTATTTTAAAATGAGCAATACCTTTGTAAACAATGAAAAGGGTATTGCTCATTTTTCCTTTGGTGGCTTTGCTGTCATTCAAGCCTGGAAATCCAACCATTAAAATTGCCTTGGTAAAGTACAATGGTGGAGGAGATTGGTATGCCAACCTTCAAACCTCTTTACCCAACCTCATCTCCTTTTGTAATAAAAACCTGGGAACAAGTATTGATCCCCAACAAGCCATTGTTGAAGTAGGTAGTCCTGAAATATTCAATTACCCTTTTATGCATATCACCGGACATGGAAACATTGTGTTTTCAGAAAAGGAAGCGGAAAACCTTCGCAACTACTTAATGGCTGGTGGTTTTCTGCACATTGACGATAATTACGGGATGGATAAATTTATTCGACCACAATTAAAAAAGGTATTTCCGGAATTGGATTTGGTTGAATTGCCTTATTCTCATCCCATTTACCATCAGAAATTCGAATTCAAAAATGGATTGCCTAAAATCCATGAACATGACAACAAGCCACCCCAAGGTTTTGGTTTAATTTACCAAGGTCGTTTGGTTTGTTTTTATAGCGTAGAATGTGATTTAGGCGATGGTTGGGAGGATCCTGAAGTACATCGCGATAGTCCGGAAGCTAGAGAAAAAGCATTAAAAATGGGAGCCAATTTAATTCAATACGCATTCACCGGAGGAGAGTAGTGCTTACCTTTAGCCCATGACTACCCTTGTCTTTGCCACCCACAATTCCAAAAAAATTCTCGAACTAAAAAGCCTCCTTCCCGAAGGATTTTCGGTTGTGTCAGCCGCCGAACTGGAGGTTCCCGAACCCGAAGAAACCGGAACCACACTCGAAGAAAACTCATCGTTAAAAGCAAATTTTGTTTTTAACCATTGCCTAAAACCATCCTTGGCCGACGATTCCGGACTGGAAGTAGATGCCCTCCAAGGCCGTCCGGGAGTTTATTCTGCACGTTATGCCGGAGAACCTAAAAGCGACCTCGCTAATCTTCAGCTTGTCTTATCCGAACTAGGGAATTCTTCCAATCGGTCTGCCCAATTCAGAACCATACTCAGCTACCGCGACCAAAACGGAATTTATCAGTTCGAAGGCATAATTCGCGGACATTTAACCCTTCAACCCCGTGGTGAAAATGGCTTTGGCTACGACCCAATCTTTATTCCGGAAGGAGAAACCAAAACCTTTGCCGAAATGTCCCTCTCCGAAAAAAATCAATATAGTCACCGGGCAAAAGCATTCCAAAAATTCCTTACCTTTATTGAAGGACAATAAACCCAGACCAACTGATGGCAAATCGACTTTCCGGCCTACTTAATCAATTGCTGCCTTGGTTCTTTGGCTTTTCATTGTTCTGGACTATCAGCCCCTTCCCCTTTCCTTTTGGCAATCAGGATCCTTATTTCTTCTGGTCATACAATACCAGCCTGAATCAGCTTCTAAACCATGACTTTTTATCGGTTCAGCCCGACCCCTTTCCCTTATTTTCAATCCTGTTTAAATACGTCCCGGCTTGGTTTTATCCCATCGCCTCTCACCTTATCTTCTTTTTACTGGCAGTGGTTTATTTCGTTTCCTTTTCTAAACTACTCCAAGGCAAACTAAATAGGCAGACCTGGATATTGCCGGGCTTGTTTCTTGTAGCTCATTCCTCATTTGTTTGGAGTGGTTTCATGAACCATGCTTTTAACCTCGACCTACGGTGGTTTTGGCACCATGGTATCGCCGGCCAGGGTTTGTTATTTGGTTACCTGCAACCAAGTGCTTGGGGCGTTTTCCTGCTCCTCGCTTTGGTTTATTCCATTCAACAAAAATGGAAAGGTTTCCTGATTTGTTTAAGCATTGTCGGAGCCTTCCATGCCAATTATATTTTGCTTGGTGGAATGATTTTACTGGTAGTGTTTTACTACTATCCCAAAAAAATTCTGGCAGAATGGCCCTTGCTTCTTTGCTTGAGTGTGGCCTGGTTGCCCTATCTAGCATACAGCTACACCTATTTCAAACCCAACAACACCGAATTCAAACTCGCCTCAGAATACTTCATTCAGAACAATCCCCACCTGGACCCGTTGCATTGGTTAAACTTAGAAACCTATTTTAAAGCCGGCTTTATGGTGGTTGTTTTTGGGTTTTTCACCCGAAACTGGCATAGACAAGTATTATTGGCTATACTCGGCTTATGCCTAAGCCTTTCCATTTTGGCCTTGGTTTGGAAAAACGTTTTCCTTATTAATCTGGCTCCCTGGCGCATGAGTGTAATTCTAATGCCGGTTGCGCTTTTTCTTTTTCTATCCAAACTTAGCGACTGGTTGAGCGCATCACCCAAGGTGACCGGACTTATAGCCGGATTATTCCTGGGAATTCTTGCAGCCGAACTAAGCTTCAAAGTGTTTGGAAACCTAAATCCGAACTTTGTGGAAACCTGGAAAAAACTGGCTTTCCAAGGAATCTTAATAGCCGCATTACTTGGAATTGGTCTTGCCTATCTTCCCAAATCCCAAAACCTTGCCCCCGCCTTATTGGTTTTAGCCCTACCGGCACTTGGTGTTCTTCAACATCGCTTCGAAACCATGGAACTTGCCAAATTGCCCGAATGGGAAGCGGAAAAAGAATTGCGATCAACTCCTGATTCAAACCGGGTTTTATTATTCCCCCTCGAATTTAAATCGGTTCGTCTCCGAGCAAAAACAGCCGTTTATATCGATGCCAATGTGTATTTTTCTCCTGCTCTTCCGGAATGGAAACGCCGGCAGGAATGGAACATCGCTTTTTTCAATAACCCGAAATCCTTCTCCAAAACAGACATACGTCAACAAGGAATTACCCATTTACTTTGCAATAAAAATATCAGCCTGACCGATTCGGTTTGGGAACTTCAAAAAAGCTATTCCCACCTTCATTTGTACAAACTCCATGAGCCTTAATTCCTACTTTCACCTGCTGCTTGCCTTTTGGCGAAGAGAATGGTTGGTTCGATATGGCCAATGGGGTTGGGGTTTGCTAATCCTTTTGGCTAATCCCTCCGTCATGATTTTGCTCAAATATGGTAGCCTCGGACCCAATTCTACCCTCAAAAACCAACACGAATTTTTCTTCGGTTTGATGTGGTGGCTCTTTTTCTCCTCCCTTCTAACCAATACGGCAGCCATGGCTTCTTCTCACCGCGACCTCATCCGAAAAAACCCCTTTCCTCGCAGTATCCTACTCCTACTCCCACTTTGCCTCTCCCTGGCCGATTGGACTATCGGACTCCTACTTTTCATGTTTTATACTCTCTTCTACTACCCTGACCTTCTTTTTCAATTGGCTCATATTCCTTTCCTTCTATTAGCTCTTTTCCCTTTTGCCATTGGCATTTCAGCCCTCTTAACTTCCACACTTTTTCGCTTTCCCAAACTGCGACATCTGGTTCCATTCCTGCTCCTGCTCGGATTTGTAAGCTCTCGCTTCTTTCAGTACGATGGAAGCGCATCCTTCTTTGACCTGGTAAATCCTTTGGCCGGCTTCATGAGATATGAACATACCTTTTTCCTTTTTCACCATGTCGGACATTGTTCCTTCCCGATTTTCCCTTACAACTCCTTATTAATCAGCATCTTTTACTTCCTTGCCGGATTTATTCTCTTTAAACAAACCGCCTCCAAATTAGCCGATTTCTAATGCCTGCCATTCTCGAACTTAACCAGGTTTCCAAATACTATCCCCTAAATTTTTGGGGTAGTAAAAAAACCTGCGCCTTGGAGGATATTAATCTCAGCATCCAATCCGGCGAAAGTTGGGGAATTATCGGTCGAAACGGTGCGGGAAAATCAACCCTATTAAAACTACTCGCAGGTATTACTCAAGCCAGCTCCGGCACCATACTCCGAAAAGGGAAAGTAGCCTCCCTGATTGAATTAGGGGCAGGCTTTCACTCCGATTTGTCGGGCATGGAAAACCTAAAATTCAACGCTGCTTTGTTAGGCATGAGCAGAAACGATATTTCCTTGCTCCAGGATGAAATTATCGCCTTCGCAGGTCTCGAAGATGTCATCCACCAGCCAATTCGAACCTACTCCACCGGCATGACCATGCGACTGGCCTTTAGCATCGCAGCTCACGTAAATACCGACATCATTTTACTCGACGAAGTATTGGCAGTTGGAGATAGCTTTTTCCAACAAAAATGCTCCGAGAAAATTCAAGGTCTGAATCAAGCCGGAAGAACCATTCTCCTGGTATCTCACCAGGCAGATAGTATTCGAAACTTGTGCAAACATGCGGCATGGCTTCATCAGGGTAAACTCTTAAAAACCGGACCTACTCCCGAGGTGTTGAATTCATACCTGGGCCTGGATACCCTGGAGGCTACCCAAAAGAAAACCTGGGATTTGCCACTTAGCGAATATGGCTTCCTGGATGCCGAATGGCTGCAATATCCCATCCAAACCAATCAAATTGCACAACTTCGCTTAACCATTTCTACCCCGCAACCTGCCGAAATTGACCTTGGAATCAATATCAACGATAAAAACGGAAATTGTTTAATGCACTTTTCTAACCGGTTTCTGCATCAAACAATCCTTACCCAGCCCGGCCTAAACCAGGTATTGCTACAGTTCCAACCCCCACTTATTCCCGACAATTATGGCGTAAGCTTGTTTTTGCGCTCCGGTCATACCATCCACGATTGGAAACAAAATTGTCTTGAAATGCCCATTTCTGGCGCTATTCACGATAAGTACGAAAATCCATCGGAAATTCAAGGTCCGGTTTTAAGCAATTTTACCATTCTTCCTATTACCTAAAAAAGGCTAGAAATTAGGCTAGAAACATTTCCAAATTACCTTGATATAAACCCAAAATTGTCATTTGAAACGAAGTGAACAAATGACAAGCGCGATGGGATGTGGGATGATTTGGGTTAATCCCGAGCTAGTGTTAGTTAGGTTTTCTTTCAAACTAAAATTACTTGAAAGCCTTACTAACACTTGTCTCGAAACGTAGTTTAAAATTTCTATTGACAATTTTGGGATAAAATAATTTGGCGGGTCCCCTACGCCCTCCACATTCCCTGCAAAAGTCTAATTTCCTGCAATGGGCTTCGGGTCGGGCTATTCGTTTCAAGTCCTCGCCGCCCGGGCTAACGCCACGGTCGCCTGTGGGCTTTCCACTGCTATCCCTACCCGGACTGAACCCAATTTGTTTAGTTTTGTAATAAGCAGGTGCTAGCCCAACTTATATCAATTAGGGTACGCTGGATAAGTAACTTCTGCTTGGGTTTGCACCCCGGGCAACGATTGAGGCAAGTAGCCCACAGGACCACTATGGCGATAGCCTAGGGGGACGAGGACTACAGCCGAAAGCGTGGCCCAAACGCCAAGCAAAAAGTCGGTTCAAAACCAAGTTGTTAGTAAGGCGTTTGGGAGCCCGCCAAAAAAATCAACAAATATTCTTCCTAAACTAATTACAATTTAAACAAATGGCCTTGGTTGATCGACCTACAGACTCTGTTCCGCATGACGAATTGGTATGAACATGCAAGCGAACAGTTTGGGTAGTTGAGGAAAAATAAACCAATTCACCGGTAGAACTTGCAATACCTACGTTGGAAAGATCGGTTAAGGTTAATCTATCGGTGCCATCTGTACTGGAAAAGCGATAGAACTTTCCTGCTGCCAAAGTAACTGCAGAATATTCACCGGCAAATACAGAAGTTCCAACTGCTTCAATAGTTCCTGAATTTGCCAACACTACGGTAGAAGCAGGAAATTGATTGGTTCCCAAACACAAGGTGCAGGTGTTGATGGTTATGGATCTGCTGGCGGTTGAAACATTTAAACACTGATCCATCATGGTCAAGGTTAAGGTGCCGGAAGTCGCTGATGAAAATATGGCATTAATAGTTGAAGTTGATCCATTGACAATTGACATTCCTGTACCGGAGTAAGACCAATTGTAGGTTGAATTGCTCGATTGTGGAGCATTGAATTGAGTTGTTATATTGCTCCAAACACAAGTTGGTCCTTCAATGGACGCTACTGCAGGACTATTGACAGATACAGAAATGGATCTGGCCGGACTTTGACCGCAAGCATTGGATGCTACTACACTTAATTCGCCTCCGGTGGCTGTGCTGGTAAAATCAATAGAAACCGAATTGGCTGAATTAGTCATGGTTACACCCGTTCCGGTATAGGTCCAGGTATAGGTTAATCCGGAAACAAGGTTAACACTGTAATTTACATTGTCCTGTCCTTGACAAACGGTTGATTGAGAGGTACTAAAGATAGATGGCTGAGCAGGAGAAGAAGGTCCAAAGGTTATGGTTACATCGTCGGTGCTGGAGGTACAGGCATTGGAGATAGTCCAACGCAAGGTATAGGTAGAACCGGCAGTTCCGGTAAATTGTGTATTAGGAAGTGAAGAAGAAATCAAACTTCCTCCGGTTCCTGAAACGATTGACCAGGCTCCGGTTCCGTTCGAAGGTAAATTAGCGGCCAGGGTTGCTATTCCACCACAAACTGACGACTGGTCAGAGCCTGCTGCTGCGGTTGTGAGCGTTGGTACAAAGCTGATGTCAACATCATCAATCGAGGTTCCGCAGCTATTGGAAATGGTCCAACGCAAGGTATAGGTTGAACCGGCAGTTCCGGTAAAGGTGCTGGTGGCACTTGAAGTAGTAGTTACGGTACCACCTGTTCCACTGATGATGGACCATGCTCCTGTACCTATGGTTGCTGTATTGGCAGCCAGGGTTACCGAAGTGCCACATTTTTGCAACTGATCCGGTCCGGCATTGGAAGTTGTTGGACTTGCAGGGCCAAAGGTTATTACCACATCATCGGTGCTGGTGGTACAGCCATTGGAAATGGTCCAGCGCAAGGTATAGGCGGTTCCGGCGGTTCCGCTAAACGAAGAAGTGGCAGCCGTGCTTGAACCGAAACTTCCTCCTGTTCCGGAAACAACACTCCAGGCTCCCGTGCCATTTACAGCCGTATTTGCTGCCAAATTAGTTGGTACATTGCAGGTAAGGGTTTGATCCAATCCGGCATTAGCTGTTGTTATTGTTGGAACAAAACTAATTACTACATCATCCATCGAAGTTCCACAGCTATTGGAAATAGTCCAGCGCAAGGTATAGGTTGAACCGGCAGTTCCGGTAAAAGTGCTGGTAGCGCTGGAAGTAGTAGTTACTGTTCCGCCCGTTCCACTAATAATGGACCAGACTCCGGTTCCAACGGTTGCCGTATTGGCAGCCAAAGTTACCGAAGTACCACATTTTTGCAACTGATCCGGTCCGGCATTGGAAGTTGTTGGGCTTGCAGGGCCAAAGGTAATTACTACATCATCAGTGCTGGTGGTACAACCATTGGAAATCGTCCAACGCAAGGTATAGGCTGTTCCGGCAGTTCCGGAAAATGAAGAAGTAGCAGCCGTGCTTGAACCGAAACTTCCTCCGGTTCCGGAAACAACACTCCAGGCTCCCGTGCCATTTACAGCCGTATTAGCTGCCAAATTAGTTGGCACATTGCAGGTAAGGGTTTGATCCAATCCGGCATTAGCTGTAGTTATTGTTGGAACAAAACTAATTACTACATCATCTATGGAGGTTCCACAGCTATTGGAAATGGTCCAACGCAAGGTATAAGTAGAACCGGCAGTTCCGGTGAATGTGCTGGTGGCACTGGAAGTGGTAGTTACTGTTCCTCCTGTTCCACTAATAATGGACCAGGCTCCCGTTCCAACTGTTGGAGTATTTGCTGCCAGAGTTACCGAAGTGCCGCATTTTTGCAACTGATCCGGTCCGGCATTGGAAATGGTTGGATTGGCAGGGCCGAAACTTATGTTTACATCATCTGAGGAAGTTCCACAACCATTGGTGATGGTCCAACGCAAGGTGTAAGAACCGGAAGCCAAACCGGTAAATTGGCTGGTTGAACTGGAGGCACTTGCCAAGCTTCCTCCGGTTCCGGAAACAATAGACCAGGTTCCGCTTCCGACACCCGGTTGATTTCCGGCTAAGTTAACCGTAGTGGTTGCACAAATATTGGATTGATCCTGACCGGCATTGGCAGTAGTAACTTCCGGTAAGAAAGAAACTACTACATCATCAAACGTACTCGAACAGGAATTGCTAATAGTCCAACGTAAAGTATAGCTAGATCCGGTTGATCCCTGGAAAGTAGTATTTGGGAAAGCCGTATTTTGAAAATTTCCTCCGAAGCCGCTAACAATTGTCCAGGTTCCGGTACTGCCTGAAACCGGATAATTGGCAAGAAGAATGGTTGATGAGCCACAAATATTCAACTGATCTGCCCCGGCCTGTGCCGAAACAGGCGCATTAAATACAACCTGCATATTATCCGAGCTTGTTCCACAGGCATTGGTAATTGAATAGGTGAGTGTATAAGTAGAACCGGCAACTCCATAAAAGTTGGCAGTGGTTGCATTTATCATGCTTAAAGAACCACCCGTTCCGGAAGTGATACTCCAGGAAGGCAATCCTTCCATCGGGGTGTTTCCTGCCACAGTGGTAAACGTTCCACAAACAGCACTTTGATCTATTCCGGCATTGGCAACAGTGAGGGTTGGCACAAAAGAAATGGTTACATCATCACTCACTGTAAAACAAGAATTGGAAATCGTCCAACGAAGAATATAACTGTTACCCGGAATTCCTGTAAACCCGCTGTTATTGGCGTTTATATTGCTAATGCTTCCACCTGTTCCTGATACTATGGACCAAACAGCACTATTTCCTATACCGGGACTATTAGCAGCCAGGGTAGCACTGTTTCCGCATAAAGCCAGTTGATCTGGACCTGCATTGGAAGTTGGCAACAATCCTCCAAAACTAATTTGAACCGTATCCCTTGCTGTTTGAATACTGCAACCATCGCTCATATTCCAAACCAACAAATAGCTGGTATTTGCAGACCCCGTAAAGGTGGAAGTGGGGCTGGTTGGAGAGGAAAAGTTGGAAACGTTGCCTTGCCCTGATATGGATTCAACAGACCATGTTCCGGTTTCGAAAACAGTGGAAGGTGTATTGGCATTCAAATTAACGGTTAAGGTATTGCAAACTACTAGTTGATCAGGACCTGCATTGGAAACAGGTGAAGGGCGGAAACTAATGCTAACCAGTGCGAAGATAGAACCACAACTATTGCTTTCAGTCCAACGAAGTTGATAGGTGGTTCCCGGTAATCCGGTAAACAAGGACGTTGGACTATTCACATTTGAAAAACTACCACCGGTTCCTGATTCGATGGTCCATAAGCCGGTATTTCCGGGAGTTAATCCGGAAGCAGCAAGATTGGTTGAAGTTCCGCAAACATTCAGTTGATTAGTTCCGGCATTAAAATTAATCGGAACTCTGGAAAAAGGTGGAACTGCCGGTCCCGTGGCAATGCTTACTTCATCAAAGGAAGATTGACAACTATTTGAAAAACTCCATCGGAGGGTATAGGTAGTTTCTGGTATACCTGTAAAGGTAGTTGTAGCCAAATTCTCATTTGCAAAACTTCCTCCGGTTCCTGAAATAATTGTCCAGGTTCCTGAACTGCTTAGTGGTGTATTTCCGGCCAAGGTGGTTGTTGAGCAAACCCCGGACTGGTCGGGACCTGCATTGGCAGCATCATTATAACGGAAAGTAAGTTGCATTTCATCCTGGCTGGATGATCCACAAATGCTATTTGTTATGGTATAGCGAAGAACATAGGTTTCTCCTGGAACACCAGAAAATACAGGTGCTGCAATATTATTTTGAGAAAAACTTCCACCACTTCCACTTTGAATTGTCCATAAAACAGTTTCATTTGCGCCAGGGGTATTTCCGGATAAGGTGAAGGAAGAACCGCAAGTATTAGGACGATCTACACCTGCATTTGCGACAGTGGGTGCTGCCGGAAACGAAATAATTACCTCATCAGTACTTGAAGCTGCTCCGCATCCGGTGACATTGATACTCCAACGCAAGGTATAGGTTTGACCTATCACTCCGGTAAAGGTAGCCGTAGGATTGCTGGTAGAACTAAAAGATCCACCGGTTCCACTAACTACAGTCCATGTTTTTGTTCCGGTTATGGAAGGGTTATTTGCAGCCAATGTAACAGTATTCGTTCCACAAACATTTAATTGATCCGGACCTGCATTGGCGGCAACCGTGCTAATTTGTAATTCACAGCCATCAGCAACATTACCATTGCAATTAGCCCAGCCGTTATTGCAACTGGCAATTGTAATTAAACCGTTCACACAAGTCGGGGTAGCATTTGGCAATGAAGTACCAGTATTTCCGCATGCTCCGCAATTCGACACATTGTTATTAAGGTTTACCTCACATCCATTGGCCGGATTTCCATCGCAATTGGCAAATCCGGAAGTACAAGTAATAACACAAACCCCATTAACACAGGTATTGGTACCATTGGCTACAGTTGGACAAGAATTAAAACTAATTTGAACATCATCAGTTACCGTGTTTACCCCATTTCCAACCGACCACCTTAAGGTATACGTATTTCCCAATTGACCGGTAAAAGTTGAAGTGGCAGAACTTGGTGTGGTTATGCTTCCTCCGGTTCCGGAAATGATAGTCCACAACCCAATTGCAGGAGCTGCAGTATTGGCTGCCAAGGTAGCTGTAGTGGTGCAGAACAAAGTTTGATCAGGTCCTGCATCTGCTGATATAGGTGTAGAAAGGTTAAACTCGCAACCATTGGAAGTTATTCCATCGGCATTGGACCATCCGCTTTGACAAGAAACTAAAACACAAACTCCGGCATTACAAGCACTTATAGCATTGGGTAAATTGCAGGCATGTCCACAAGATCCACAGTTGTTTATATCATTTACTAAATTTACACAACCGCTTCCGCAAAAGGTTTGCCCAACTGGACAACATTGTTCGTCAACCTGACCATCACAATCATCATCAATGGTATTTCCACAAATTTCAGTTGCACCCGGACGAATGTTTAGGTTAGCATCATTGCAATCCCCACCCATAGTTACAAATCCAACCGGTTGTTGGCAACTTACAACTGACCCGGAAAAAGTACCAAATCCATCCCCGTCCTGGTCAGGATAATAAGTTGTGCCTGTCTGAAAGGTTAAACTTACTTCATCATGAACTGAAACACCACAGGTATTGGTAACCGTCCATCTCAATACATAAGTTGATCCGGAGGAGCCTGTAAAGTTAGATGTGGGTGAAGTTGGACTGGAAAGTGTTCCACCTGTACCGGAAACAATGGTCCACAAACCAGTTAAACCGGGCGAAAGAGTATTGCCCGAAAGTGCTAAGGTATAAGGACATAGGTTGGTTTGATCTGCACCTGCCGAGGCTGAAACGGTTGCACAAGTATCACAATTGGATTTCCAGGCACCGCCAAGTCTGAATTCGAAACAATTGATCGTTGTGTTATAAATCACCAAACCGTCGGGTGGACTTGCAATAGCGTTCCTTTGAGTGGTGGTAAGTCGAGGAAATAATACCCCTTTGTTGGAGGAGGTGAAATCGGCAACCGCTGATGCATTTGGTGTGGCTGTTCCTACCCCTAACTGATTGGTTGTTTTATCATAAACAAAGTTCGAACCGGCACCTAAAACTCCTCCATCATTAAAAACAATTTGTTTATCTGACCCTGGAGCGCTTACATTGGACGAGGAAAGGGATTGCCAGGAAGCCAAGCCCGCTGCATCGGAAACCAAAGCCTTACCGGCACCGGGGTTACCTCCGGTAATTTTTAATTGTCCATCCACTTGGGTTTGGCCAACTACATGCAAACGGCTAACCGGTGCTGTAGTACCAATACCAACATTGGCTGTTATTGTAGCTCCATTGGCACCTGAAACGCTACCTAAAACCACCACATTGGCTGCCGTTGCAGTTGAATTGGTTCCAATAGCTGTAGAATTTGTTGCCGTTGCTTTGGCATTATAACCAATGGCAATGCTATTTAAACCTTCCCCATTGGCATTATTACCTATTCCAATTGCATTGCTTGTTGTAGCACCAACTTGAGCATTGGTACCCAAAGCCAAATTTCCTGATCCTGTTGTACTTAAGGTCCCTGCATAACTGCCAATAAACGTGTTATTGGAGCCGGTAGTTACTCCATCCGTACCAAATCCTGCACTCCGGCCAATAAATGTATTTCTGAATCCGGTATTGTAATAACCGGCATTCATTCCGATATAAGCATTTTCATAACCATTGGAACTAAATCCGGCATTTACACCAATAAAAGCGTTTTGATAACCGGTTGTTAATAGCCGCCCGGCGTTTGTTCCCAAAATAACATTCTGATTACCTGTTGTTAGCGCTCTGCCTGAATTCTGACCACCCACAAAGTTGGAAGTTCCGGTTGTAACAGCTAAACCACTCGTTAATCCAAGAAATAAGTTACCACTACCCCCTCTGGAATGAATCATCTCCGCATTGTTAAATCGAATTCCAAATCCGGAAGCCAAATTCAAATTTCCCGTAACATCCAATTTCTGAACAGGTGAAGTAGTTCCAATTCCAACATTGGTGCCATTGTTAAAAATGGTCGAAGTTGCCTCCCAGGTTCCGGCATTGTTTCGAATGGTTTGTCCGTTTGTACCCACAAAATCAATGGCACGGTCTGCTCCTCCGGCATTCTCTGCATATAAAGCATAAGGAACCGACAATAATTGCGTTACACCGGTCAAAGTATAATCGGTATCCTCCAATTTTTTAAACTCTACTTTTATCCATCTGGAGTTAGCCCCCCAATCAATAGTACTAAATTCACCAATTGTCGGAGAACCTTTACCAATAGAAAACACTACTAAACCCAATTCATTGGTCTGAGCCAAATGCTTTTCCTGATAAATGACATCCCCTTCGGAATTCCCATTTAATATGGAAATACGGAATGAAACGGTTTGATTGCCTAATAATTCACCGGAACCGGTTCTTACAACGGCCTGATAATTAAATGCTTGAGGAGCCTGAGAAAAACTTTGAAAGCTAAAAAAACAAATAAAACCTACAGAAAGGAGTACATTTTTAAACATAAATATAGGAGGGGATAGTTTTGGTAGTAAGTATCAAATTGGGATTGCTAATCTACCATAATTTCAAGTTGGTCTTACATTTTTCGACAAGCAACCACAAAAAGACTACCAATTTCCTAGACTACTACTTTCCTTTTGGGGTGGACACCAAATTCAATCCTAAAGTGAATGCTTCCTATCCTAAAAAAGTGGTATACCACAACGATTTAGTCTACCACCTCCATCAAAGTTCGAAATGACAAACACTTATCCTGATAGCGATCCAATACTTCCTGGCGCAATTTAGGTGCAAAGTGTTGGTCGTACCGATGGAATTCTGCAAGGGAAGAAGCAAAATACTGAATTGCGTAAGTTACACCTGAGTCTTCAGTTCCCAATAACCTGCACATGCGATACGAGGTGAAACAGCCGGTTCCAACCACATCCTTTACATGCTTAGTCTTCATCCAGTTCAACCAATCCAAATGGATGCTGTCCTCCACATTTACGGTTACATTGTAGATGATCATGATTTTTTCAAATAGGTTCGATCAATGATGTTGTACCAAATTATGCAATACAAAGCCCGAAAGGCATCTTTCATACCTATTTTCTTGCCTTCATCGTAAGTTCTTCCGTAATAGGAAATTCCTACTTCATAAATTCTAACCTTAGGCCATCGAGCAACTTTAGCGGTAACCTCCGGTTCAAAACCAAATCTTTTCTCCTTCAAAATCAAACTTTTGATGATATCGGCACGGAAAAGCTTGTAGCAGGTTTCCATGTCGGTAAGATTTAAATCGGTAAACATATTGGAAATAAAGGTGAGGATTTTATTGCCTATGGTATGCCAAAAGAAAAGTATACGGTGGGGGTTTCCACCCATAAACCTGGAACCATATACCACATCGGCAAAACCACTTAACATAGGCTTAAGCAAAAGATTGTATTCCTCCGGATCATATTCCAAATCGGCATCCTGAACCACAATCCAATCTCCTTGTGATTCTTCAATTCCTTTGTGCAATGCGGCACCTTTTCCGCTGTTTTGGTTAAGATTAAATAGTCTGATTTCCGCTTCAGGGTGATGTTGAATGTATCGCTCTATGGCTTCCTTGGTATTATCAGTAGAGCAATCATTAACTAAAACAATTTCCTTTCCGATTCCTTGCAATAATTCAACAGCCAATACTCTATCCAAAATTAAATGGATGGTTTTCTCTTCATTGTAAGCAGGAATTACAACCGATAATTTTTTTCCCATTTGTGTTGGAAGACCAAAGCCTTAAAAGCTCCAATTATAGGTATTAAGTTCCTGAATACATTGAGTCAGAAGGGAGATACTTCCTTCAATATCTTGCTTGTGAGCAGTTTCAATTACCTGATGAATATGACGAGTAGGAATAGAAACACAACCGGTAATGGCACCACCGGCAGTCATTTTTTGCAACGCTGAGGTGTCGGTTCCTCCGGCTGGTAATAATTCAGGCTGCCACTTAATTTCATGTCTATTCGCCACTTCTTTCATATAGGCAACCATTCTGTAATCACAAACCACACTGGAATCCATAATTTTAATGGCCGTTCCATCTCCCAGCTTAGTTACTTGCTCATGGGCAATACTTCCTGGTACGTCGTATGCTATGGTCGTATCAAGGCCAAAACCAAAATCAGGTTGAACGCTTAGGGTAGCAGCCTGAGCACCTCTAACCCCAATTTCTTCCTGAACCGTAAATACTGCATACACATCATATGGAACATCCTTTAAACGACGCAGTGTTTCGATCAGGATATAAACAGCTATTCGGTTATCAATAGATTTACCATTGATACATTCACCCATTTCAATCAAACTACGTTCTCTGGTAACGACATCACCGGGTTTAACCAACTTCTCTACATCTTCCTTTTTCATACCCAAATCGATAAAATAGTCAGTTATTTTGGCTGTTTTAGCCCTTTCTTCCATAGACATCACATGAATAGGCTTACTTCCCATCACACCGATTAAATCTTGGGTACCATGGACAATTACACGCTGGGCGGTTAGCGTTTTGGGGTCGAAACCTCCCAAAGGATGAAAACGCAAAAATCCATTTTCATCAATGTGATTCACAATAAAGGAAATCTCGTCCATGTGGGCTGCAACCATTACCTTCTTTCTTTCCTTACCCTTCTTTACAGCATACACATTTCCCATATTGTCGGTATAAAGTTCATCCACCAGGGATTTTACTTCATTCATAACTACCTGGCGAATACGTTGTTCGTACCCCGGAGCTCCCGGCGTTTCGTGAACCAAACGCAACAGATCAAAATTTAAGGCCATAACTATTTTATCAAGAATGGCAAAAGTAGGAAAAGCTGTTGAATTTATCGACTACAATTGTGGCTGCTTGTCGTTGAGTCTCAAGACCATTATGCTTGCCGGCTCTTCCACACTTGCCAGATTGGGCTAATTGTGGGGTACAAAAGGTTGAACTTGAATAAAAAATTGGGAAATCGCAGCAACAAAATTGCCCAATTCAAACTTGCGTTTAGCTTTGCAATGCAGGAATTTGAACATGAGTAAACTATTTAGAAAGAAATCGGTTGAGAAAATTATGGCCGAAGCTAATGCCGGACATGGCGACCACGAAGTTTCCCTACACAAAAATTTAGGCGTTAGAGATTTAACCGCTTTGGGTATTGCAGCCATTATCGGTGCCGGTATTTTCAGCACCATTGGTACTGCCAGCGCTAATGGTGGACCCGGAGTAATTTTCCTGTTCATCTTTACCGCCATTGCATGTGGCTTTGCTGCTTTTGCGTATGCCGAATTTGCCTCCATGGTTCCTGTTTCAGGTAGCGCTTACACTTATAGCTATGTGGCATTTGGTGAATTAATTGCCTGGATTATAGGCTGGGCACTTATCATGGAATACGCCATCGGAAACATCACCGTTGCCATTTCCTGGTCAGAATACTTTTGCAGATTACTCGAAAACACCGCCTGGGAAGTGCCTCAATGGCTTAGGATGGACATCGTTTCCGCCTATGAAAATTTCGACAAAGCCCAGGCTCTGCTTCAAGCCGGAAAAAGCTTTTCAGACCTTGATTTATCCTTGCAAAATGCTGTAACAGCCTACCAAACTGCACCTGATTTTGCCGGACTTAAACTTATATTTAATTTACCGGCTATTGCCATTCTGATCTTAATGACTTGGTTAGTTTACAGGGGAATTCAAGAATCAAAAAATGCCGGAAACTTCATGGTATTAGTCAAATTGGCCGTTATTCTGCTGGTAATAATTGTTGGAGCCCAATATGTAAATGTTGAAAACTGGTCAGATTTTACTCCAAACGGAATTTCAGGAATATTGAAAGGTGTTTCATCGGTGTTTTTTGCCTACATTGGTTTCGACGCCATTAGCACCACCGCGGAAGAATGCAAAAACCCCCAACGTGATTTGCCTCGGGGAATGATGTATTCCATTCTGATTTGCACAGTGGTGTATGTTATCATTGCCTTGGTTCTTACCGGAATAGTAAGTTATGATAAACTGGCCGTTGGCGATCCCCTGGCCTTTGTTTTCGATTACATACATGTGGGATGGATGGCAAAAATTGTAGCCGTTAGCGCCGTTATTGCCACTGCCTCGGTGATTTTGGTTTTCCAATTGGGCCAGCCCCGTATTTGGATGGCCATGAGTCGCGATGGATTGCTTCCCAAAGCCTTTTCTAAAATTCATCCCCGATTTAAAACCCCTTCCTTTGCCACTATCATTACCGGAATTGTAGTTGTTATTCCTTGCCTGTTTATGAACCTCACCTTTGTTACCGACCTCTGTTCTATTGGCACCTTGTTTGCCTTTGTTCTGGTTTGTGCCGGAGTGTTAAAACTCAATGCAACTCCTGGCTCACCTCAAGGCAGTTTTAAAACACCTTATATCAATTCCCGCTTTGTAATGCCGGCATTGGTGGCTATTGGTATTGGCGTCGCTTTGATTTACTTCCCCACACAAACCAAGAATTTTATTACCAATGCTCCTCAGTTAAATCCGGTTTCCGATATTTTAACTTCTGCTTCTCCGGAACAAATATCAGCAGCTAAAACTCATATTTCTGCTTCAGATTCTTTAAATTTTGTAAAATCGGAAGGAGATTTGGAAAGTTACTTTACCGCCCTTCCCGAAGATCAATTGCCATCTTCCCTACAGGCATCGGGATTTTCCAAACAGGCCATTTACAGCTCCGGTTGGGAACTTTTCCGCCATAAAATTCCGCATTGGACCTTTTTACTGGTGGTGTTGGGTCTTACCGTTTTGAGCATTTCCAAACAATTTTCACTAATTCCCTTGCTTGGTTTAACCAGTTGCCTTTATATGATGGCTGAACTGGGACTAAAAAACTGGATAGGTTTTGGAATTTGGCTGGTGGTTGGACTAATTATCTATTTTGGTTACAGCTATAAAAACTCCAAATTAGCCAAAGTCGGTTAAATTCAGGAAAGGTTTGTAATCCAGATGGTTGGATTCAG